>JBBRIK010000336.1:0-6388 GCA_038221045.1 Gemmatales bacterium | reverse complement strand
GGGTTTCGTCTCAGGGATGTTCTCCAGGGTGATCTTGAGGACCATCAACAGCGGCACGGCCAGCAGCATGCCGATGATGCCCCAGACGATGCCCCAGAAAGCGAGCGCGAGCAGGATCAGCAGCGGACTGACGCCGAGGCGATTGCCCATCAAACGCGGCTGCAAGAACGTACCCAGCACGTTCTGAATGCCGATGAGCAACAGGCCGATCAGGACGACTTTCCAGGGCTGCTGGGCGTACTCGATCAGGCAGAGCAACATGGCCCCGAGGGTGATGAGGATGGAGCCGATGTAGGGAATGTAGGAGAAGAGGAACATCAGCAGGCCCCACATCTCCGCGAAAGGAATCTCGAACAGGAACAGGACGATGTAGGTCAACAGTCCGATGAGGACGTTGATGAGCGTCATGACGGCCAGGTAGCCGCCGACGGCCTCGTTGATCGACGAGACGATACGCATCACCTGCTCGCCGCGAGCCGGGCCAAACGCCATCCGCGCACGGTCGGGGAACGTGAACACCTCGGCGGCTAGAAAGACCATGTAAAGCAGGACGACGAAGAGGCTGGTGAGGAAGCCGGCAAAGGTGCCGACGACTTCGCGCGCGGGATCGATCAGTTTATCGACGGTGGGCATCTGGACGATGTCGCGAAAGCGCTTGCCTTCCAACTCGGGAATCGGAAAGGGCAGGTTGTCGTGGAAGGTGGCGAGCAGATGATCGAGTTTCTTCTCATAGGCGTCCCAGTCATTGGACAGGCTCACGAAATTCGTCTGGGCAAGCCGGCCGACGCCGAAGAAGAAGATCAGGACGCCGACGAGCAGGAGCAGATGGGCCACCTTCGAGGGGACGCGGCGGCGGACGAGCCAGCAATGCAGGGGATAGGCCATGTAGGTAATCAGGGCCGCGATCAGAAGCGGCTGGAACAGCACGGCCAGCTCGCGCAGCAGATGAAACGACAGATAGACGAGCAGGACGCTGCACGTCACGACGAGCAGGCGGCGCTCGAACGTCATGGGCGTGGCTTCGCCGGGGGTATTCACATTCACGGGAAGTCTCGTTGCATCTCGACAGGATGTTGGCACAAAGGACGACGACCGATCATGGACTGCGGTGCCAGGGTTCCTCGTTCCCACGCTCTGCGTGGGAACGGCTCTTCCGACGCTCTGCGTCGTCTCAGTTCGTAAGACGACGCAGAGCGTCGAAGACCACGTTCCCACGCAGAGCGTGGGAACGAGGAAAAAGCGATAGCGGCACCCTGGACTGAGTTACAATAATCGATGATGTTCGGCTATCACGGTCGGTATCTGCGGATCGATCTGACGCGCGGCACGAAAGACGACGTGCCGCTGGATCAGAATGTATTGCGCCGCTTCCTGGGCGGCGTCGGCCTCGGCGTTCATCTCTTGTTGCGCGAAGGGCCGCCGGGGGTCGGTCCCTTCGCCCCGGAATCGCCGCTGATTTTCAGCCTCAGTCCACTCGTCGGGACGCCGCTGACGACTTCCGCGAAGTTCGCTGTCCTCGCCAAATCGCCGCTGACGTATCGTCTCAACGACGCCCTCTCTTCCTCGCACTTCGCTCTCGCCGCCAAGAAATCCGGTTACGACGCCATCGTCATCACGGGCGCTTGCGCGACGCCCTCGATCCTGATTCTCGACGATGGCGCGATGCGTCTGGAACCGGCCGGCCCGTTGTGGGGGCAACCCGCTTCCGTGGTGGAGGAGGCATTGCAGCAACGATTGGGAGCGCGTTTTCACTGTGCCGTCATCGGGCCGGCAGGAGAGCGACTGGTCCGCTATGCCACGATCAGTCATGCCAACCGTCATGCGGGCCGGGGCGGACTGGGAGCGGTGCTAGGGTCGAAGCGGCTCAAGGCCGTCGCCGTCGCCGGTTCGCAGCGGGTCGAGGTGGCCAATCCCGCCGCCGTCGTCGAGGCGGCTCGCGATCTGTCGCAGCGATCGTTCGGCCCGGCGACGGCGAAGTATCGCGAACTCGGTACGGTGAGCAACCTGCTGACGTTCAATCGTCTATCGGCGCTGCCGACTCGCAACTTCCAGGCGGGACAGTTTGAGGGAGCGGAGGCGCTGTCGGGCGAGAGCCTCAATGGGGCGCTGCGGGTGGCGCGTCGCTCCTGTGCCGCCTGCACCATCGGCTGCGAACACATCTACGCGACCGGCGGCGGTGAGGTGCGGCTCGAATACGAGACGCTCTTCGCTCTCGGTCCCCTCTGTGGCATCAGCGATCGCGAGGCGGTCCTGCGTTGTGCGAAGCGCTGCGATGAACTGGGACTCGACACGATCTCGGCCGGGGCGACGATAGCCTTCGCGATGGAATGTGCCGAGCGCGGGCTGCTGAGCGAGGAAGGGTTGCGCTTCGGGAACAGTGACATGGTCCTGTCACTGCTGGAGCGAATCGCGCGGCGCGAGGGACTCGGAGCGTTACTCGCGGAGGGAAGCCGGCGCGCGGCCGAGGTGATCGGCGGCAAAGCGCCGGACTTCGCGCCGCACGTCAAGGGACTGGAGTTGCCGGGCTATGAGCCGCGCGCGCTGCAAACTATGGCGCTGGGGTTCGCTGTCGGCAGCCGGGGGGCGGACCACAATCGTTCGGGTGCCTATGAGGTAGATTTCTCGAACAAGACCGACCGTCTGCATGGCGACCCCGAGGCGGCGACGCTGGCAGTCGAGACGGAAGACCGCGCGGCGTTGATGGACTCGCTGATCCTGTGCAAGTTCCTGCGCGGCGTCTTCAGCGATTTGTGGGAGGAGAGCGCCGCCCTGTTGCGTCCGGTGACGGGCTGGGACGTGACCGGCGATGAGTTGCGCCTGCTGGCGAAACGCGTCGTGACGGCCAAGAAGCTCTACAACCAGCGCGAGGGCTGGACGACCGCGGAAGACACACTGCCGAAGCGGTTTCTGTCGGAGGGTCTCTCGATGGGCGGGAGTGGTGAGGCGACCTTGCCGCGCGAGCGGCTGAATGCCATGATCCAGGCGTACTATCAGGCGCGCGGCTGGGATGGCGCTGGCCGGGTGCCTGCTGACCTGGCGGCCACTCTCGATCTGGAACCGCCGGCTCCTGTCCCGCGGCCCCAACGGGCGAAACGCCACGCAGAAGAGTTCGACCTTGGATAGCCGAACGCCGTCCGCAAACTACGATGGGAACAGAGGACATTTTGCGCGGACGTCGTTGAAACGCTGTTGGGAAGGGAAGTCATGAAGTTCCGGCCTCTGGGCCAGACAGGCATTCGCCTCTCCTGGCTGACCTTCGGCGCCTCATCGCTGGGACAGGAGTTTCGATCCGTCGATCTCAACGAGGCGATGCGGGCCGTCCGTGTCGCGCTCGAACGCGGCATGAACTTCATCGACACCTCGCCCTATTATGGCCGAGGCATGAGCGAGTGCCTGCTCGGCGTTGCCCTGCGCGGCGTGCCGCGCGATCAGTATTATCTCGGCACCAAGCTCGGACGCTACGACCGCGACCACTTCGACTTCTCCGCCCGCCGCGTCGTCGAAAGCGTGGACGTCAGCTTGCATCGCCTCGGCGTCGATCACCTCGACGTCATCCTTTGTCACGACATCGAGTTCGTCGAGATGGCGCAGATTGTCGAGGAGACGTTGCCCGCTCTGCGTGCGATTCAGAAGCAGGGCAAGGTGCGTTTCGTCGGCGTCAGCGGCTATCCGATGAACCTCTTCCGCTACATCCTGGATCGCACGGAACTGGACGTCGTCCTCTCGTACAACCACTACACGCTGCAAAACACGATGCTGGCCGACCTCGTGCCTTACCTCAAGTCGAAGAACGTCGGCATCATGAACGCGGCCCCGTTCTCGGCCCGGCTGCTGACCAACGGCGAACTGCCTTCCTGGCACAAGGCGACGCCGGACGTCCGGGCCATCTGCCGCCGGGCCGCGGAACACTGCTCGGCGGCCGGTGTCGATATCGCTCAACTGGCGCTACAGTACTCGCTGGCTCACGAAGAACTGGCGACCTGTATCGTCAGCTCGGCGAATCCCGAGAACGTCCGCAAATGGGTCGAGTGGGCCGACAAACCCGTGGATGAGAAGCTCCTCGCTGAAGTGCTGGAGATCCTGCGGCCGATTCACAACTGGTTCTACGTCGAGGGCCGGGCCGAGAACAATGACCCCGTTTCGACCTCTTCAGGGACATGAAAGGAACACGCATGCGCGCTTTGTGTCTGGCCGGCGCTCTACTCTTCGGGATGGCAGCGCCGGCGTCGGCGCTCGACGTCTACTTCGTTGACGTCGAGGGCGGCGCCGCGACGCTCATCATCACCCCCGCGGGCGTGTCCGTCCTTATCGACTGTGGCAATCCCGGCCCGCGCGACGCCGAGCGCATTCACAAGATCGCCACGCAGGCGGGACTCAAGCAGATCGATCACCTGCTGATCACGCACTGGCACTCCGATCATTACGGCGGGGTCGCGCGGTTATCGCGGCTGTTGCCAATCGTCAACTACTACGATCGCGGGGTGCCGGAGTCGCTCGATGACGACAAGCGCGGCTTTCCGATTCTGATCCGCGATTACAAGGAGGCGACGGGCGGCAAATCGAAGACGCTCAAGGCGGGCGACACGCTGCCGTTGAAGCAAAAACAGGGATCGCCCGAGGTGAAGCTCGCTCTGTTGTGCGCCAGCGGCGAGGTCATTCCCGACAAGCCGGGCGCTCCCGAGAATCCCCTGGCGAAGGGATACAAGGAGAAGCCGCTCGACCCGAGCGACAACGCGAAAAGTCTCGGCTTCGTCTTCAGCTACGGCGGCTGGCGTTTCCTCGATCTCGGCGACCTGACCTGGAACGTCGAGTTCAAGCTGATCCATCCCAGCGACAAGATCGGTCCCGTGGACGTCTATCAGGTGACGCATCACGGCCAGGACAGCAGCAATCATCCGGCCCTGATCAACACGGTCAAGCCGCGCGTCGCCGTCATGAACAACGGTGCTCGCAAGGGCGGACACGTCGCCGTCATGTCCGCATTGCGGCGGTCGCCGGATATCAAGGCGATCTATCAGCTTCATCGCAATCTCAACGCCACGGCTCAGGAGAACACTGACCCGGAGTTCATCGCCAATCCTGACGAGAAGTGTCTGGGGGAGTCGATCAAGCTCTCGGTCGCCGATGATGCGAAGAGCTATTCGCTGACGGTCGGCAGCAAGGGCAAGCCGCGCAAGTACGAGACGCGGAAGTAACCGAGCGGGTGTCGTTTCGCGCGACGGAGCGCGAAACGACAGGCGATGGAGTGGACAGACTCACTTGTCGCGCAGTTATCCATTCAGAGCATCCCTTCTCTCGTTTGCTGGAGGTCTTCGATGCGATATCACTGGGCGCTCGCCGCCTGCTGTCTGCTGCCGGCCGGACTGCTCCTACATTCCGCCGACGCGCCGCCTTCCCTCGAAGGATCGCTTAAGAAGGCCAACGTCGAGGGCAAATACCAGATGCTGCTGCGCCAGTTTGCGGCCCCTGCCGATGAGAAGGAACTCGGCGCCTTCAAGGACCTTGGGTACCTGGCGCGCAGCGAGTATGGCGATCAGAAGGGGCTTCCCTCCGCGCACTGGGTCTATGTCGCTCCTTACTGGTATCTGTGGCGCGATCTGACGGCCACGCCGCGCCAGAAGCGCGCCTGGGGTCCGGAACAGATGACCGGCCCGCCCGACACCTGGCCGCGCTTCGGCGATCAGAACAGCGCGTGGGCGTCGCTCACCGAGGACAATGAGAACGAATGGATCCTGCTCGAATACGCCGAGCCGGTCCAGCCGCAAGCCGTCCTCATCTACGCGACCTTCAATCCGGGGGCGGTCAGCCGGGTCAGCGTCTTCAAGCTCGATGGCGAAGAAGTTGAGGTCTGGAAGGGTAAGGACCCGACGCCGGTCGGCGCCGAGAAGGGCGTCTCCGTCATTCCGTTCCGCGTGCCGTTCAAGACGAATCGCGTGAAGGTTGAACTGCGCTCGAAGGAAGTCTCGGGGTGGAACGAGATTGACGCGGTGGGCCTGCGCGCGGGCGGCAAGACGCAGTGGGCTGTCGCGGCTGAAGCGAGCACCACCTATGCCTCTCTGAACAACATCCAGCCGGTCGTCGATCTGGACATGCAACGCCTCGACGCCCTGGAAAAAGACGTGCGCGATCTGCGCGCCCGGCTGAAACGGCTCGAAGAGAAGATCAAGAATCGCAAACCGAAATGAACGGAGGGCGAGATGAAACGATTGACGATCGCCAGCGCGGTTCCGGGCATCGCCCTGCTGTTTGCCGTGGTCTGCCTGGCCGACGCGAAGAAGGACGCCGTCGAGGAGAAAACCCTGGCGGCGGCGCTGAAGAAGGCGGGCGTCGAGGGCAAGTATCAGATGCTGTTGCGGCAGTTCAAGGTCCCCGACGACAAGAACACCTA
>JBBRIK010000335.1:0-6401 GCA_038221045.1 Gemmatales bacterium | reverse complement strand
GGACGCCAGCGCCGCGGCCAGGTCTCAGAAAGAAGCGAGGCACCCACCGCCCATTCGCCGCCAATGCCCAGGGCGGCCAGGAAGCGGAAGATCAGCAGTTGCCACCATGTCTGCGCGAAGAACGATAGTCCGGTGAACAGGGCATAGGTGAGGATCGTCAGCATCAACGCCCGGCTGCGGCCCATACGATCGGCGATCCGCCCGAAGAAACTTCCGCCCAGCGCCCAGCCGATCAAGAAGGCAGCCTGAATCCACGAGCTGCACGAACGCACCAGCGGGTCCTTCTCGTCGATGAAGCCCAGCAGTTCAGCAACGAAGGGAGTGGCCACCAGGACATACAGGTGCATGTCCAGGCCGTCGAACAACCAGCCGAGCCAGGCCGCCGCGCCGGATTTCCACTGCTGCGGAGTGAGGTCGCGCAAGCGCGTTGCTTCAGGTGGGGCCGGCACGGGAGAGGGCTGCGGGGGTTCCATGAATCCAATCGCTTTCGGAAGTGTTGGCCCGGCGTCTTCAGGCCAGGATACCCTTGACGATGTGGGCCTCGACCACTCCCGTCAACTTTTCCTTGAGGCCATGCTGTTCGACGAAGAGTTGCTCGTGATGCAGCCCAAGTAGATGCAGGATGGTCGCGTGCCAGTCCGGCACACTGACGCGGTTCTCGGCCGCGGACATGCCGAGTTCGTCGGTCGCGCCATAGGTTGTCCCGCCCTTGATGCCGGCGCCGGCCATCCAGGTGCAGAAGGCGTTCTTGTTATGATCGCGGCCGGCCTTGCTCTCGTCCCGATCCGCCGGCAGTTGGGCGATGGGCAAGCGTCCGAACTCGCCGCCCCAAACCACGAGAGTACTCTCGAGCAGACCGCGCTGCTTCAGATCGCGTAGGAGCGCGGCAATCGGCTGGTCGGTCCGCTCGCATGCGCCCTTCAGGTCCTTGGCGAGCGTCGTGTGATTGTCCCAGATCTGAGCGTTGATGTAGAGTTGAACGAACCGCACGCCTCGCTCCACCAGTCGCCGGGCGATAAGACAGCGCCGCGCGTAGGAGTCCGTCGGCTGGCGTCCGACGCCGTACATTTCGAGCGTCGCCTTGTTCTCCCTGGAGAGATCGAGGGCATCGCTCGCGGCCAGTTGCATGCGGGCGGCCAACTCGTAACTGGCGATGCGGGCGTCGAGATCGGGTTGATGAGGCCGTTGCTGTCGATGGATGCCGTCGAGGCGCGCCAGCAGGTCGCGCTCCATCTGGATGAGGGCGACGGGCCGCTCCACGTCGGGCTTGAGGTTGAGGACGGGAGAGCCTGTCGAGCGAAAGCGCGTCCCCTGGTAGAGCGGCGGCAGGAAGCCGGCCTCCCAGTTCTCGACGCCGTTGATCGGCAAGCCGAGCGGATCGTCGAGGACGACGTAAGCCGGCAGGTTCTGGTTCTCACTGCCGAGTCCATAGGTAACCCACGCCCCCAGAGACGGTCGGCCCGGCCCCATCTTCCCCGACTGGATCAGGTAAATGGCAGGCTCATGGGTCAAGTTGGTCGTGACCATCGAGCGGATGAGCGCCAGGTCATCGGTCTGCCGGGCGAGATGCGGCAGAGCATCGGAGACCCACATGCCGCACTGCCCATGCCGGGCGAACTTGAAAGGACTTCGCATGATCGCGCCGGCGTTCTGGGGGTTTTCGACCTCGCCGGCGATCTTATCGAACAGCGTTTTGCCGTGCTGCTTGTCGAGCATCGGCTTGGGATCGAACAGGTCCATCTGGCTCGGGCCACCATTCATAAACAGATGAATGATGGCCTTCGCCTTCGCCGGAAAGTGCGGCGCGCGCGGCTGGAGATCGGGCAAGCGCCGCTCCTCGGCCGTCGAGCCGCGGGCAAAGTCTCGGCCCAGCAGATAGGCAAGCGCCGCGCCATGAATGCCGCCGGCAACCTGCTGGAAGAAGCCTCGACGAGTGATCGACGATCCGGCCATTGTCACCCTTCCGAGTAGGTCCGGCGAGCCGAGCCGGACCCATGCCCCGGTGCCGCTCGCTGTGCGCCGTTGACGGTAAATCCGGCGAGCCGACTCGCACTGTTCTCCGGTGCCGCTCGGCTCGCGGCACCTACCTCAATCGACGTAAAGGAACGCCGCCGAGTTCACGACTGCAGGACAGTAAGCCGTCAGCGCCTTGTCCGCCGCCAGTACCCGAAACCGACTCAGCGCCTCAAGGCCCAGCCGCTTTTCTTCTTCTCCCGGCAAGCGGCTCAGAGCAATCAGGTAGACTCGCTCCACCTGCCGGGCCGGATCGTCTCCCACTTCCTTGCGCACTCTGCGGGCGAACTGTTCGGCCAACTGCTGCACCATGCCGTTGTTCAGCAGATGCAATGCCTGCGGCGCCACGGTCGAGTTGCGCCGTTCGAGACAGTTCGGATTCATCTGCGGATAATCGAAAGTCTCCAGATGTGTCGGCAACTTCTTGCGCATCTGCTGGACATACACGAGCCGTCGCCAGCCCTTCGCGCTCTCCACCGGCGTCACCAGTCCATCGGCTCGAACACGCACCGGATCGCCGGGACCATGAGGCGTCCCATCGAGCCGGCCTGCCGCCAGGAGAAGCGAGTCGTACAGCCCCTCGGCATCCAGCCGAGTCAGGGGCATCCGCGAAACGAGGACATTCTCCGGATCGAGCTTCTCATGAGCGGGCGTCACGACCGACGACTGCCGGTAGGCGGCGCTGGTCATCAGTAGACGATGCATCTCCTTCAGGCTCCATCCGCGCCGGACGAACTCGACGGCCAGCCAGTCGAGCAGTTCCGGATGCGTCGGCCTCGACCCCGCCTTGCCGAAGTTGCCGAGCGTCTTGACGATGCCGGCGCCGAAGTGTTGTTTCCAGAGACGATTGACGAATACGCGCGCCGTCAGAGGATGATCGGGCTGCGTGAGCCAGCGCGCGAACGCCAGCCGCCGGCCCGTCTTCTTCGCACCCGGCCAGGGCGGTGCCACCTTGAAGGGCGTCTTGCCATCCGTCAGCACGGAAGGCACTCCCGGCCCGATGAGCCGGCCGGGACTGAGCCAGTCGCCGCGCCGATAGAGGTAAGTCGGCGACGGCTCCCCTCGATCCCACAGCGCCTGAATCCCCAGCTCGGGCAGACGCTGGGCAGGCGGACTCGTACTCCACGCACGGCGTTCGGCGGTCGTGACGTGGGGCAGATGCCGGCCCGGCAGCACGTCCTGACTGACGGGGCCAATGCCGGGACGAACGTCGGGTTTGAGCCAGTCGTACTCGTCGTAAGCACCCTTGAAGATGGCTGCCAGACGATAATAATCGCGCTGCGGAATAGGATCGAACTTGTGCGAGTGACAGCGCGCGCATTTCAGCGTCAGCCCCATGATGCCGGAACCGAGGACGTCGATTTCGTCGGCGATCACTTCGAGGCGATCGGGAACATACCCAGTGATGTTGGCCCAGGTGGCGTCCGGGACCAGGCGCAGGAAGCCGGTGGCGACGAGGTTGTCCTGGATCTCGCGCGTGATCTCCGGCGCTTTCTCATAGTCCACCAGTTCATCGCCGGCGAGTTGTTCGAGGAGGAAGCGGTCGTGCGGTTTGTCGGCGTTCAGCGAATGGATGACGTAATCGCGGTAGCGCCAGGCATGAGGCCGAGGCAGGTCCTGTTCGCGTTTCCCCTCCGAGTCTGCATAGCCGGCCAGGTCGAGCCAGTGGCGTCCCCACCGTTCGCCGTAGCGAGGTGAGGCGAGCAGACGTTCGATCATCTTCTCGTACGCGCCAGGATCATTGTCAGCGAGGAACCGCTCGACCTCGTCAGGTTCGGGAGGCAGGCCAGTCAGGTCGAGAGACGCGCGCCGCAGCAAGGTTGCGCGATCCGCTTCCGGCGACAGCGACAGCCCCTTTTGCTCCAACTTGAGAAGGAGGAACACATCAATCGGGTTCCGCACCCGGCTCCTGTCGCGGGGTAGGTCCGGCGAGCCGAGCCGGACCGAAGCGCGGGGCGCTCGAAACGCCCAGAAATCGCGGTCCTTGTCGAGCACCAGCGGGTCCGGGGTGGTCGTGGCCACATCCGGCTCAACGATAACCTCGGGCGCTCCCTGAGCGATCCAGCGCGCAAGCAGTTCCGTCTCGGCAGGCTCGATCGGCTTGACGCTCACCTCGACGAGACGCTGTCGGGGCGGCATCGCTCCCGCGCGGATCTTCTTGATGAGCAGGCTCTCGTCTGGTTTGCCCGCCGTCATCGCGGGCCCCGATTTGCCTCCTCGCAGGATGCTGCCCCGGCTGCGCAAATCGAGGTTGGCCTCCTGACGCCGCGCCCCGTGGCAAACCGTGCAGCGGCGCAGCAGGATCGGGATGACGTCATGCTGGTTCAGAGTTGTCGCGACCGCTTCGGAGCCGGAGGGAGCACCGTCGGCGATCCAGCGCCGGAGGATGTCCACCTCCGCCGCCGTGAGCCGATCCTTCTTCGCGGGAGGCATGGTCCCTTCGTGGACCTTCTGGAAGAGCAGGCTCTTCTCCGGCTGGCCGGGCATGAGGACTGCGCCCGACTCGCCTCCCTTGAGGATGGTGGCGGGCGTGCGCAGATCGAGTTCGGCCTTGTGGACTTTCTCGCCGTGACAGCGGAGACATTTGGCCTGAAAGAGAGGAAGGATATCCGTATCGAAGCGCGGAGGGGCCGCAGGCGGAGCGCCGCCCGAGACTAAGCCCAGCAGGAGGAACGCGCCAAGGAGGGAGGCGTTCAGGGGGAAGGACCGCATCAGCAACGCCTTTGTCGTGGGGCGATAGGGTTGATTCTACCCAATTCACGACCCATTGTTCTCGATTACTTCCAGCCGCATGGCAGGAGCCTTGCAGCAGAGGGCCGAAGGCGAGACCGCAATTGCAGAGGGCGACTGAGCGCCGGGGAACATCCCCCCATGGCCCCGCTGCTCAGGTCAGCCGACATCCTCAAGCCGGATTCCCTGCCCAGCCCGCAGACTTTCTCTGGCGGCGACAATGCGCTTCAGAAAGCGAGGATCGTTCTCCAGGCAATAGTCAAACCAGGCGTCTTCGTCAGCAAAGCCTATCAGGACGCCGGCCGGCTTGCCGTGACGGGTAATCACGATCCCTTCCTTCTCCGCCATCCGGAGGTATTTCGAGAGGTCATCCTTCACCGCGGACAACGCAACTTTCTTCATCGGTCTACTCTTCCTCTGCTTCGGGACTTCCTGTTTCGGCGAGCCACGCTTCGGCTTCGGACTTGGGCACAATGGCGAGTACCTCCACGGTCGTTTCCGTTACGTCGTAGAACACGCGGAGGTCCTCGATCCGTAAGCGGTATTGGGGATGAGCCAGGCCGCGCAGCCGCTTGATACGGCTCTTACTCACCTTGGTAGGCTCGTGTCGCAGATGCTGTTCGAGGGCGTCGCGAACCGCAGCGCGTACATTCGCCTTGAGACGACGCAGATCATCAGCGGCTTGCGGGGCCAACAGGATCTCAAAGCTCATTCTGGCTACAGGATAGCCAGATTCCTGCTGTCGTCAACTCCCGCCACGCTGCATGAGAGGAATCCACTGTAGCGCAAGAACAACCGGAAACCGAGAATCTGTCTGGTTCCGTCTTCCACTGTTCGACTAGAATGCGCCGGCTCGTCCGCCCTCTCCAAATGGAAGGAGGCCAACGCTCATGAGTACAATTAGCGTCCACAAACAGATGAATGCCGAAGCGTTCTTTGACTGGTGCAACCTTCCGGAGAACCGGGATCGTCACTTTGAACTCGAACGCGGGGAGGTGGTAGAGATGTCACGTCCCGGAGAGCGACAGGGATTTGTCTGTCTCAACGTCGGGGCTATTCTCCAGGACTACGCCTACCAGCGCCGTAAAGGCTACGCGTGTAGTAACGATACCGGTCTCATCCTGGCGCGAAACCCCGACACCGTCCGTGGACCCGATGTCGTCTTCTACGATGAGGTTCGGCGCTACGACGATCTGAACGTCAAGTATTCTGATCGCCCTCCGACGCTGGCGGTTGAAGTGCAATCCCCCAATGACAAGTGGGGCACGGTGACGCGTCGGATCACCCAGTTCCTGGGCCGAGGCTTTGCGATGGTCTGGCTCGTGGATCCTGAGGGGCGAAGTGTGACGGTGTACCGTCCGAAACAGCTTCCTCAGGTCTTCGAGGGTGAGGACGAACTGGCCGGGGAACCCGAACTGTCGGAGTTTCGCTGCCGTGTGGCCGATCTCTTCTACCTGCCAGGAGAAGAGGAAGATTCGAGTGCAGCCGCTCAAAGTGGGGCAACCTGAGGCACTTGGTCGTTCTCTCCTCGCATTACCTCCGCTCGTTCTGTCGCGAGTGGGTCAGTCCCGTAGGAAGAACCGCTCCCGGCGAGCGGCACGGCGTAAGCGTGCCGGTTCTGCTCACACGGCACGCTTACGCCGTGCCGCTCGCCTTGC
>JBBRIK010000334.1:0-6404 GCA_038221045.1 Gemmatales bacterium | reverse complement strand
CGAGGGCGGCTGAGGCGAGCGGGGTCAGTAATGACCCTGGTCTTTCTCTCCATCAGGGCGATTTTCTTGCCGCTTGTGGCTTAGCGGTCTTCTGCAAAGGCACAAGCGGTTCGCCCTGAAGATAGTGCCTTTTTAGTCCTCAGCGTTTCCGATTCCAGGCATCCGCTCGATAGCGACTCTCTGCCAGGCCATGGATAGCCGTTCGCTCTTCACTGGTCCATCCACCTTTTTCGACGCTCCACCCTAATTCCTCCTCAATGTGGCAAACAATGTTGGTAGCCAGCACGGCCGGATCGAGGACGACCTGCGACAACTCGCGGATACTCTCAAGCGTCGGCGTGAACCGGGACCTATCCAGAAGGATGCTGCCGTGATGCATAAGCGCGCCTTGCTGTTTGCGCTGGGCGCTGCCAACGACCTTGCTCCAGCCAATCATCAGGTCCCCGGCCGTGTGGTGATGAAAACAGAGGAAGTGCTGGGATGTGTCCTCGCCATCCGGGACATACGAAGCCACCCGCACGCCATGATCCGCGAGGGCAGCCGCGATCACCTCATGCATGCGCAACCAGCCGCGGCCCGCGCGCCAGGGTTGAGCCGATGGAATCGCCAGGCAATAGGTCAGTTCATGATGGTGGACAAGAGCCAATCCCGCTGTCGAGCGGCGGACAAAGGGCAATTGAGCAAGAAGAGGATCGTTGCATCGGCCACTGTCTTCCTGGAAATAACCGAGACTGAGTGTCGGCGACTCCCAGGTGTAGAACCGCAGCGAGGCGATGCCGTTCGCGGCCGACTGCAATAGCACCTCGTCGGCAGCCATGTTATGCGGGCCATTGCCTGGCCCATCGCATATCAGCCGGATGGTTAGCTCTTCCAACGCAGAACAGGCTCCGTCGCCGCCTTGAACTCGTCGGGCCGGCTCAGCCCGAGCGTGTGAGGGGCCGCTTGCAGGAACGCCGGCTCCTCCTCGATGATCCGCAGCAATGCGTCGGCGAAGGCGTCGAGGGTCGTCTTGCTCTCCGTCTCCGTCGGCTCGATCATCATCGCTTCCTGCACGACAAGCGGGAAATAGACCGTCGGCGCGTGATAGCCGAAATCGAGCAACCGCTTGCCGATATCCAGGGCGCGAATGCGTTTCGTCCGCGCCAGCTTCCGAGCGCTGGCGACGAACTCGTGCATGCAGCGGTCGCCGTAGGGAACCTCCAGAGCATGCTTGACGCGGGCCAGGATGTAGTTGGCGTTGAGGACCGCATTCTCGCTGACGGCCTTCAGGCCGTCCGGTCCCAGGGTGCGGATGTAGCAGTAGCCGCGAACGAGAATGCCGACGTTGCCGAAGAAACTACGCACGCGCCCAATCGACTTCGGGCGATCGTAATCGAGGATGAATACGTCCCCCTTCTTGACCACCAGCGGCGCGGGCAAAAACGGTTCGAGCTTCTTGCGAACGGCGATCGGTCCTGAGCCGGGACCGCCCGCGCCGTGCGGGCCGGTGAAGGTCTTGTGGACGTTGTAGTGCATCATGTCGGCGCCGAAGTCGCCCGGCCTTGTGATGCCGAGGATGGCGTTCATGTTAGCGCCGTCGAGATAGATCAACGCCCCCTTGGCGTGAATCATCTCCGCGATGGCCGTGATCTGATCGTCGAACAATCCCAGCGTGTTCGGGTTGGTAATCATGAACACGGCCGTGCGGTCGTCGAGCTTGCCCTTCAGGTCCTCGAGATCGACCAGGCCGCGCGCGTTGCTCTTGATGCTGACCGCGTCGAAGCCGGCCAGGGCGGCGGAGGCGGGATTGGTGCCGTGAGCGCTATCAGGGATGAGGACGCGCGTCCTCTTCTCGTCCCTGTCTCTGTAATAAGCTGCGGCGACAAGGAGCGCGGTCAACTCGCCCTGCGCCCCCGCGGCCGGCTGCAAGGCGACGGAGTCGAGGCCTGCTATCTCGCAGAGATAGTTCTGCATTTCATAGAGCAGTTGCAGCATGCCCTGCGAGCTATCGTCGGACTGGAGGGGATGCACGTCGGCCATGCCGGGCAAGCCGGACAGGCGTTCGTGCCGCTTGGGATTGTACTTCATGGTACAGGAGCCAAGCGGATAGAAATTCGTATCGATGCTCATGTTGCGCGTCGAGAGATTCGTGAAATGACGAATCACCTCGATCTCGCCGACCTCGGGCAGAGGCGGCGGCGCATCGGCGAGCGCGGCAGCGGGCAGCAGTTGCGCGGCTTCCGGTCCTGGCACGTCGCAGGCGGGCAGAAGATGGCAGCGCCTACCGCGATGGCTCAACTCGAACAGCAGGCCGGTTGACTGTGTTTTTTCCATGTTTATAGCGCCTTCTTCCATGCGGCGGCGAGGCCGTCGATTTCACTGCGCGTCCGCTTCTCCGTCACGGCGACGCTGAGACACGATTTCAGGGCTGGATACCAACGTCCCAGGTCCAGCCCACCATGATAGCCCGCCGCCAGCAGCCGCGCCAGGAGCGTCTCCGCCGAGCCGTTCACCTTCAAACTGAACTCCTTGAAGAACGGACGCTTGAACGCCAGCGACACGCCGGGGAGCTTCGTCAGCACCTGGGCCGCATAGTGAGCCTTGCGGGTGCAGAGGTCCGCCGTCTCCTTCAGTCCTTGCGGTCCCAGGGCAGCGAGGTAGACCGTGGCACGCAAGGCGAGCAGGCCTTGGTTGGTGCAGATGTTGCTCGTCGCCTTCTCCCGGCGAATGTGCTGCTCGCGCGTTTGCAGCGTCAGCACCCAGCAGCGCTTGCCATTGCGATCAACCGTCTGTCCGACGAGCCGGCCCGGTATCTTGCGGACGAACTCCTCCCGGCAGGCGAGCAGGCCGAGATACGGCCCGCCGTAGGCCAGCGGCGTGCCGAGACTCTGCCCCTCGGCAATGGCAATGTCCGCGCCGTAGTCGCCGGGCCGCTTCAGCAAGCCAAGGCTGATCGGATCGAAACTGACGACGAACATCGCTCCCTTGTCGCGCGTCACCTTCGCCAGCGCCTCGACCTCTTCGAGACAGCCGAAGAAATTGGGATGCTGCACGATGACGCAGCACGTCGTCTCGTCAACGGCTTTTTTCAACTCATCGGGATCGACGACGCCATCGCGGATGGGCAGGACTTCGACCTTCGGCGCGAGGTTGGCGATGTAGGTGGCGAGCGTCTGGCGATACTCGGGATGGACGCTCTCGGCGATGATGACCTTGCCCTGTCGTCCGGTGACGCCCATCGCCATGAGGACGGCTTCCGCGACGGCGCTGCCGCCTTCGTAGAGGCTGGCGTTGGAGACTTCCATGCCGGTGAGCTGGCAGATGAGCGTCTGGAACTCGAAGAACGCTTGCAGACTGCCCTGGCTGGCCTCGGCCTGATAGGGCGTGTAGGCGGTGTAGAACTCACTCCGGCCAGCGACGGCATCGACGACGGCGGGAATGAAGTGATCGTAAGCCCCACCGCCAAGGAAGCAGACCGTATCGCCGGCCGGCCGATTGCGCGCGGCCAGTTCCTTGAGGTGCGTCGTCAGCTCCATTTCGCTGAGCGCCGCCGGCACGTTCAGGGGCCGCTTGAGCCGAACGGCCGATGGGATGCCGGCGAAGAGGGCCTCGACGGAACCCGCTCCGATCTGTTGCAGCATCGCCTGCCGCTCATCGGCAGTGTTGAGTACATATGACATCCTGCCTCGCTTCTCCTCTTTCCTCCCCTCGCCCCAGAATAGGGGCGAGGGGAGCAAGAACTGTTAATGTCCTTCGGATGCGACCTGTTGTTCGTACTGCTCGGCGGTCAGCAGGCGGTCGAACGTCGTTCCTGGCGCGACGCGGACCTTGATGAGCCAGCCCTTGCCGTAGCAGTCCTCCGACACCAGTGGAGGCGTGTCCACGACCGCCTTGTTGGCCTCGACCACTTCACCGCTGATCGGTGAGTAGAGATCGTTGGCCGACTTGACCGATTCGATGACGCCGAAAGCGGTCTCGGCGGTCACCTTTTGGCCGACCTTGGGCAGTTCGACAAAGGTGATGTCCGTGAGCTGCTCGACGGCGAACTTGGTCAGGCCGACCGTGCAGACGCCGCCCTCTAGAGAGGCCCATTCGTGCGTTTTGGTGTATCGTAGAGTCTTGGGATCCATCGCGTCCTCGTGATCAGTTCATTACTCACTGGGATGGGCGGCGCTGTCGGTAGGTCCGGCGAGCCGAGCCGGACTCTTTCGCAGGTGCCGCTCGGCTCGCGGCACCTACTTCTTCTGGCGCTTGTAAAACGGCAGCGCCACCACCTTCGCCGGTTCTCCGGTTCCGCGCACATCGACCAGGACAGCCGTTCCAACCGCGGCAAGGACCGGCTCAATGGTGGCCATTGCAATCGCCTTCTGGAGCGTCGGCGCAAACGTGCCGCTCGTCACTCGCCCGACGACCTTGCCGTCGGCAGTCTTCAACACCGCCCCTTCGCGGCCGATCCGTTTGCCTGACAGCTCCAGGCCGACGCGAACGGGTCGTGCCGTGTCGTGCTGTCGTTTCAGGAGCGCCGCCCGTCCGAGGAAATCGCCCTTGTCGAGCTTCACCGCCCAGCCGAGGCCCGCCTGAAGCGGATCGATTTCTTCCGTGATCTCATGGCCATAGAGCGGCATCGCCGCTTCGAGGCGCAGGGTATCGCGCGCTCCCAGCCCGCACGGCTTGACGCCTCGCGTCGCCAACTCCTCCCAGAGCGTCACGCCCAGGTCGGCGGCCAGCATGAACTCGACGCCATCCTCGCCGGTGTAGCCGGTCCGGCTGACGACGCAGTCCTTACCCTTGTAGCGCGTCGGCATGGCATAGTAATAGGCAATCGCCGACGGATCCGCCTCGGTCAATCCCTTGCACAGTTCGATGGCCTTCGGCCCCTGCACCGCAATCATGGCCGTCTCGCGCGTGCGATCCTGAACCTGGACGTTTCGGCTTCCCTTGTGCTGTGCGATCCAGTCAACGATTTTCGTGCGATTGGAGGCATTGACGACCATGGCCCAGCCATACGGCCAGCGGTAGACGAGAACGTCATCGCGCACGCCGCCTTGCTCATTGCAGACGAGGCCATAGCGGACCTGCATGTCCTTCATCGTGGCGGCGTTGTTGGTGTAGACGTGCTGGATCAGATCGAGGGCGTGCGGCCCGCCAAAGTTGAGCCGGCCCATGTGGCTTACGTCGAACATCCCGGCGGAGGTGCGGACGGCGTTATGTTCGTCGGTGATGGTGCTGTACTGGACCGGCATCTCCCAGCCGCCGAACTCGACGATGCGTCCGCCATGAGCAGCGTGCCAGTCGTACAGGGGCGTTCGCAGCAGCGACATGCAGGCACCATCCTGGAGGCGAATCGGAAGGCGGTCAGGAATTCGGATATGGTAGTGACGCTTCCCTTTTTTGGCGAGGCGAGACACCCACCGCGCCCCGCCTTACTGCCAGGGGTTAACACCCCTGGTCGGGGGTGTGAACCCCTGGTCCCCTGGCTACCCTACCCGAAAAAATTGCTCTTCCCTCATTCGCGGAAGGACGCTATAGCACCGCCTCCGGGAGGATGGTCTGGCGTCATTCCCGGAGGACTTGCCAGAACGGAGGGGAGAACATGTACGTCGCTTGCTCCACATTATGCTTCAATAGCTACCCGTTCGCCGACGCGCTGCGGACGATCGCGGAACTGGAATTCAACAAGATCGACGTCGCCATTCACGAAAGCTGCAATCACCTCAAGCCGTCGCAGGTCGTTCAGGATCCCGCCGCCGCTGCCTCTCAACTGCGTCTGGCTTCGGGCCTGGTGCCGTCCGCGATTTCCGTCGAGATCGACGCCCAGGGCGAGGAATACGACCGGCAATTCAAGGCGATTTGCCGGGTCGCGCGGGCGATCATGGTGCCGCTGCTGACGATGTCGGCCGCACCGCTGGGAACGCCTCTGGACACCGAGGTACAGCGCCTGACCCGGCTGCTGCGGCTGGCGGAGAAAGACGGCCTGATCCTGACGCTTTCGACGGTCACCGGCACGCTGACGGAAGATCCGGACATGGCCGTGACGCTCTGCCAGCGCGTGCCGGGCCTCGGCCTGACGCTCGATCCGAGCCACTACATCGCCGGCCCACGGCAAGGCCAGGACTTCAGCGAGGTCTATCCCTACGTCCGTCACGTCCACCTGCGCGATACGGGTCGGGGACCGAATCAGTTGCAGGTCCATGTCGGCCAGGGAGAGGTGGAGTACGGCCAGGTCATCAACCAGTTGGCCCGCTTTTCCTACGATCGGCTGCTGACCGTCGATATCCGCGACGTGCCGCAGGAGACGGTGCCGAAGGAACACGAAGTGCGAAAGTTGAAATACCTGCTGGAATCGCTCGTGTAAAAACCCGACGCGCCGCGTTCGCTGACGAGCCGCGACCGCAAGGGAGCGGCTTCTTCCAACCGCTCCCTTG
>JBBRIK010000333.1:0-6419 GCA_038221045.1 Gemmatales bacterium | reverse complement strand
CAGCGCTTCGGCGTCGAGAGCGTCGCGGCCCAGACCATGCTCGCCTGGCTGAAGGAAGGCATGCCGGACGATCCGCCCACCTTGCCGGCCCTGAAGAAGCTCGAGGTCATGCCCGGCCCGCGCGTCCTCATCGCTCCAGCGCGTTGGCAGCAGCTCGCCGTACTGGCCCACTTCGCCGACGGCAGCGTCCGCGACGTTACCCGCCTGACGGTCTTCACCAGCAGCGAGGAAAGCGTCGCCCGAGTCGATGCCAACGGCCTGGTCGAGTTGCGTCAGGTCGGCGAGGCCGCCATCCTTTGCCGGTATCTCGACATCATCGAGTGCGTTCGTCTGACCTACCTGGAGCCGCGCAAGGACAGTTCCTGGCCCAATCCGCCCGAGCACAACCATGTGGACCGGCACGTCTTCGCCAAACTGAAGATGCTGAACATCCTGCCGTCGGACGTGTGTACCGATCAGGAATTCCTCCGCCGGGTGTTTCTGGACCTGTGCGGCATCCTACCGGCGAGCGACGAGGTCGAGAAGTTTCTCGCCGATGCCCGAACCGACAAGCGAGCGAAGTTGATCGACTCCCTGCTGGAGAGGCCGGAGTTCGCCGATTTCTGGACGCATAAATGGCTCGACCTGCTCCGCTGCAATCGCCTGAACATCCAGATCAAGGGCAGCCATCTGTATCGCCAATGGCTGCGCAATCATGTCGCGAGCAACACACCCTGGAGCCAGGTTGCACGCGAGTTGCTGGCAGCCAACGGCAGCACGTTCACCAACCCGCCGGCCAGCTATTACCGTGGGACTTACAACAATAAGGCCCCTGTGGCCGTGCGCGATCCGCAGGCCCTGGCGGAGTCCACCGCGCAACTGTTCTTCGGCATCCGTCTACAGTGCGCCCAGTGCCACAACCATCCCTACGAGCGCTGGACGCAGGACGACTACTATCACATGGCCGCCTGGTTCACTCAGGTAAAGGCCAAGGTCGATCCCATTCAGCCGGGAGGCGCCGCGCGGCCCTATCCCTGGATGCTTCGCGAGGACGCGATCGTCATCTACTCGGCTCGCGCCGGCGAGATCACTCAACCTCGCACGGGCAAGGTGATGGCCCCCAAGATCATGGGCGTGCCAGCCCCGGTCATCCCGCCCGGTAAGGATCGCCGCGAAGTCCTGGCCGACCTGGTCACTGCTCCCGACAACCCGTTCTTCGCCAGGGCGACGGTCAACCGCCTCTGGTTCCACCTGCTCGGCAAGGGCATCGTCGATCCACCGGACGACTTCCGCGATTCCAACCCCTCGGCCAACGACGCCCTGCTCGACGCCCTGGCCGCCGACTTCGTGGATCACAAGTTCGACGTGAAGCGCATCATCCACACGATCGTCAACTCGCGGACGTATCAACTCAGCGCCCACGGCAACGTGACCAACCAGCACGACGATCGGTATTTCTCGCACGCTCTCGTCAAGCGGAAGCGGCTGAGCGCGGAAGTGCTGCTCGACGCCATCTGTGCGGCGACCGCAGCGCCGGAAAAGTTCACCGGCTTCCCGGTCGGGACGCGGGCCATTCAGCTTCCCGACGGTCAGGTGATTGACACGGGCGGCCAGTACGCCTCCTGGGATCGCCACCCCTTCTTGAAGGCTTTCGGCCAGCCGCCCCGTGAGGGAACCTGCGAGTGTGAGCGCGAAGGAGACGTCAACCTGGCCCGAGTGCTGGAACTGAAAAACGGCTCGTTCCTCCAGAAGAAACTACACGAGCCGGACAATCGGATCGGCAAACTCCTGGCCCGGAAGCTATCCGATGCGGACATCGTCAAGGATCTCTTCCTGGCGACGCTGTCGCGTCCGCCGCTACCGCATGAAGTCAAGGCGGCGCTGAACGTCATCGAGAAGGCGGGGGACAAGCGCGCGGCGTGGGAGGCAGTGCAGTGGGCGCTGCTCAACACCAATGAATTCTTGTTCCGGCACTGACGGCGGAGAAATCGGATTTCAGAGAGAAGAGAGCGGCTTGCGCGGCCTTTTGTTCTGGAGTCCGGCCTTGGGTACTGGACGATCGAGGGTTCGGGGATAAGTGCATCACGCGAGCGGTATGCCGATGGGGACTTTTGATGACGAAATCGCAAACCACTCTGCCGCCCGCGGACACTGGCCGGGGAAAACCCTCGACGAAATCAAACCGATGATCGCCAATGTCCGCAATGGCTGGCAGAACCGATACACGGCACCAAATGGCGAGACCATTTACCGTGAGGGAGATATCATTCTAATCGAGAACCCGGCCCGGTCGGAAGGCACGATCTTTCACCCAACCGGGAATGCGCTCGAGTATTTCCGCCGGTGGGTTCGCCGCAATCCAGGAGGCACATGAAATGATGATTCGGCTTTCCGACAAGGAGGCCTCTATCTTACTTGGGGCAACGCTGATGCACTGGGGGGTCCCATTCCGCGCTGCTGCCAGACGTGCCCTGACTGAAGATCAACAGGCGGCTCTTGATGAGGCCTCGGAGAAGCTCATTGGTCTGCGTGAATCGTGCCAGCGGCTCCAGCCTCTCGAAGCTCAGGAGGTTCGCCTCTCCGACCAGGAGGCAGTGCTTCTCATTGCGGTGGTGGAGGACTGCCTCAAGGAGTGTGGAGACGATGCGGCCGAACTCAGTCTCCAACTGAAGACGAGCGAGCGTGACGAAGTCGAGACGGTGCTGGAACGTCTGCGTGCATCTCTTGGATCGAGCTACGCGAATCTCGTCGAACAGGTGTTGTGAGGTTCCACCCCAGGCGTCCAATTCCCGTGGAGTCTTTCCAATGATCACCATGCTGGGTAGCAAACGGCGTCTCTGCGATGGTCTGACCCGCCGCGAAACCCTCAAGGCAGGGGCGTTATCGCTGCTGGGCGGGGCGTTCAATCTGCCCAGCCTGCTCTGGGCCGAGGAGAATCGCAAGGCGCATGTACGGCCCGGCAAGGCCAAGAGCGTCATCCTCCTCTATCTGCTGGGTGGAGCGCCCACGCAGGACATGTTCGACCTGAAGCCGAACGCGCCGGAGAAGATCCGCGGCGAGTTCAAGCCCATCGCCAGCAACGTCACGGGCATCCAGGTTTGCGAACTGCTGCCGCGTATGTCCCGCTGGATGCACAAAACGGCCATAGTTCGGTCGGTCAACCACAAGGCGGGCTGCCATAACCCGCTGCCCAGCTATACCGGCTACGAGGTCGCGCTGCCGGACATCACCAGCACCAAGGACACCTATCCTCCGAGCATGGGTGCCGTCTGCGAGTTCCTGCGCAACCCGCAGGACGACCTGCCCGCCTATCTCTATCTGCCCAACTACGCGGGCGCCGGCAATGCCGGAGGCACGGTGCGCTACCCTGGTCCTTATGCTGGCTTCCTGGGTACGCGCTACGACCCGCTCTTCTCCGAGTTCAACAAGGCCCTGACTCGCAAACTGCCCGGAGCCCTCGTTCTGGCCGGAGAGCCTTTCCTGTCGAGGAACAGCCGGCTCGCCGACGGCATCACCCTGGATGCCCTGCAAACCCGCGAGGGACTCCTGGAGCAGTTCAATCGCCAGCAGCGCCGCCTCGATTCCGACCGCGCGCTCGACGACGTCAATCGCATCCAGCAACGAGCGCTCAGTCTGCTGACCAGCACCAAACTGAAGTCCGCGTTCGATCTCAACACGGTGGACCCCAGGCTGCGCGACCGCTACGACCGCACCCTGTTCGGCTCCAGCGCCCTCATCGGGCGGCGGTTGGTGGAGGCGGGGGTCCGCTTCGTGAACGTGACCTGGGACTTTCCCGCGGATAACTCGTGGGATACCCATGCCGCGAACTTCACCTGGTTGCGTGGAGCGCTGCCGAGCCTGGATGCGACATACAGCACACTGCTGGAGGACCTGGAAGGCCACGGCCTGCTTGATGAGACGCTGGTGGTCCTCATGAGCGACATGGGGCGCACGCCGCAGGTCAACGCGGGAGCGGGACGCGATCACTGGACGTACTGTTACTCCGTGCTGTTCGCCGGCGCGGGGATTCGCGGCGGGACCGTGTGCGGCGCTTCCGATGCCCATGCCGCCTACGTCAAGGATCGGCCCGTCAGCACGAGCGACATCTGCGCCACCATTTACGAGTGTCTGGGCATCGATCCGGAGATGCCGGTTCACGACCGTGGCGGCCGGCCCGTTCCGGTGGCGCACGGCGGCCGACCGATTCGAGAGATCCTGGCGTAACGCAGCAGCGACTACCCTTCCCCGGACGTTGCACGCTCGGTCACGGCCAGGTCGTACACCGCCCCCATCTCCCCGAACAACTCGGCGGCGCGGGCCAGAAGTGTCCGCCGTGCCGGATCGGCCTGCTCAGTCCGGCGTCCCTGTTCGTGGAGGATCAGCCCTCGTTCGTAGGGCATCCCCAGCCGTTCCGCCGCGCTCAGGCCCTTGTTCCAGGATCGTCTTGCCGAACGCGGCTTGCTGTGCTGCCAGTCCGCACGACCCTGGTAGAGCCAGGCCAGGGGGTATCCCATCGGATGCATGCGGGCAAAAGTGCGCAGCGTCTTGCAAACGCTATCCACGCGCCTCACCAGCTCTGCCTCGCCGCCTTTGGCTTCCCACAGACCCAGGTAGACCTCGGCCATGCCCGCATACCCTGCCAGGACGTAGTGCGAGGTGGGTTCCGATCCCGCCCCGATCTCCCCCGCCTTGTCGGCCTCGCTCAAGGCTCGGTCTCTCTCACCGCGCCGCCAGTACGCCTTGGCCAGCAACCCGTGAGCCAGGACCTCGTCGGCACGCACCAGCGCTCCCGACTGTCGGGGATGTTCCGCCAGCAGCGTTTCCAGTTCGCGAATCAGTTCCTCGACGCGGGCCGCGATGGCCGGGTCGCCCTGGTCTCTCGGCAGCAGACAGGCCAGTTGCCAGCTCAGGCCCCAGCACTGAACCTGGACGATGCCGCGCCGCCGGGCCGACTCGTGCATCTCGGACGCTAACTTCACACCGTGCGCGAAGTCGCCCTGGTGATAGGGGATCATCGCCCACGGGAACAGGATCTCATCCCAGCGGCGCAGGTCGCCGATCTGTTCGGCCAGCGCCCGCGCTTTTCCCAGCGCCTCGCGAGCCTTGTCCCACTCGCCCATCCCGTACTGATAGACCCCCACCACCTCGTACACATAGGTCGAGCACGGCAACGACTTGACCTGCTGGGCCGTCTCCTTCGCCCGGCGGGTATGCGCCCGCGCGGCGCCGTGCAGCGACAGGAGTCCGAACAGGACGCCGGCGTTGGCGTAAGCGCGAGCCAGTTCCGCCGACGTCCCCGCCGACTCGGCGAGGTTCAGGGTGCGGAAGCCGGCATGCGTGCAGGCCACCTTGGCATCATTGAGATAATGGATCTGGGCCAGCCGCTCGTAAGCTCGCGCCGCCTCCAGCAGCGTCTCGCGTGCCTTGCGTCTTCGTCCCAGGAACCACCACGGACAGAGGCGGTGTAGCACTTGCCGGCCCAGTTCCCCGATCGATGACAGCACCAACCTCCAGCCGGGAGCGGGGACGGGAAACCCCAGGAGTGCCAGCGCCGTCTGAAAATGTCCGAGGCTTCGGCCCATGTTCCCCAGTTCGTAGTACGCCTCTCCCAACTGCCGCTCCCAGCTCCCTCTTCTGTGCTTATCGGCAAGAGAGGGAGACAAGGCGTCCGCCAACCGCAGCGCCTCGACAAAGAAGCCGATGGCCTCCTCATTGGCATGACTGTGCAGGGCCTGCTCGCCCGCTTTTTCGAAGTAGCCGATCGCCTTGACGGCGTCCTCGGCTTTCGCCCAGTGATGCGCCAGCAGCGGAAAATGAGAGGCCAGGTCATCCGCGTGCGTTCGCTCGTACCATTCCGCAATCTGGCAGTGCAGTTCTCGCCGCTGCGAGCCGAGCATCAAGTCGTATACCACCTCACGCGTAATCACATGCTTGAAAACGTAGGTCAGTTCGGTGTTCTCGCCGGTCTCGGGCCGCACCAGTTCCAGACGCTCCAACTCGCTCAACACGTCGCGCAGACCGGTCCGGTCCTGGGCGATCGGATAGACATCGCTCAGCAGGCAGAACCGAAAGCCGCTGCCGATGACGCTGGCCACTTTCAGCGTCAACTGCTGGGCCGGGGTCAGGCGATCGATTCGGCTGGTGACCACGCCCTGCACGGTGTCGGGGATGTTGAGCTTGCGCAGGTCGCCCTCGCCCTCGCCCGTCGCCAGCCGGCACTCTTCCTCGAAGATCTCGATCAGCCCCGATTCCCGCAGCGCACTCGCGAGTTCCTCGCTGAAGAGAGGATTGCCCTGGGCCTTCTCCTGCACCAGTCTCGGCACCTCCAGAGGAAACGACTTGACCCGCAGGCGTTGGCACATCAGGGCGGTCGTCTCCTCCAGGGCCAGTCCCTCCAGCCGCAGCCAGAGCGAGCCGGGCGTCTGCCGCAACGAGGTGTA
>JBBRIK010000332.1:0-6425 GCA_038221045.1 Gemmatales bacterium | reverse complement strand
CCAGCACGAGAGCTTTGCTGGCGGTGAACGACGTGTGCTGGGCTGCGGCGCGGACGGCGGCGACAGCGGTGGTATTCGCGCCGCTGGAGTCGAGCATGAGCGAAACGCGCAGCCCGAACTGCGGCACCATGTGCTTCTGTACTTCTTCGAGAAGCCGTTCGCCGGCGATGACGTCGCTTCCGCCAATGAAAATCGCCGTCTTTTTGAGGTCTTTGGGACCGCGCGTGAAGATGGCACCGTGGACGAGATCGCGGACGTTCTCGGGGTTGACCCCGCCGTAACTGAACACCTCGTCCGCGCCGGCATCGACGGCGACGATACGATCGAAGGCGCTGGGCTGCGGATCGGTGTCGAATTGAAGGAGGACCTTGCGTTTGTCCATGTCCGCTCAGTTCCCTTTGAAGCTGTCAGTCGCTCGCGTGGCCCATCAGATCGCCGATCACCTGGCTGACGCCTTCATGATCAAAAATGACCGGGACTCCGCCTGGACCGATGTAGATGGCCACCCCGTCCCTCACGACCAGTGCGACTTGATGATCCACCTCGAAGCGATCCCCATTTACCAATGCCACGGAGAAGGGCTGGAATGGAGTCCGTTTCTTGAATGCCGTCAACGTCTGGTCAAAGCTGTTCGCCTCCATTAATCATCTCCGTGGTTGTGCTGCTGGATGCCTCCAATAAGGATTCTACCACAGCCCCCATACTCTCCGGCAAACCCCTCTTGCCGCTTGCGGCGTAGCGAGTGCCATGCTAAGCCGCAAGCGGCAAAAAGAGCGTGGAACGTCTCACTTGGGCGAGAAGGGATGCTTCGTACCTTTCTTCGCCTGGATTTCTTCGTTTTTCGGCTCACTCTTCATCGCGCGCGCGATGGCTTCCTTGGTGGCGGCGTAGTTGTAGTCGTAGATCTTCACGTCATCGCTGGCCTTGGGATGGATGAACACGGCACAAACGATGACCAGATCCTCGAGGTCCTTCGCAGGAATCACACCAGCCGCCACGCTGTCGGCGACCGCACGACCCACGGCCGACTGTGCGGGGCCGAACATCTGTCCGACTTGCCGCATGTCCACGATGGTGACCTTTGTGATCAGGATCGTCGAGGGCTTGCAGGGCAGGTTGGGTGCGACGACCGCCAGCAGGTTGGTGTGCCCTTTCGACTGATTCGCCAGCGCGTTGGCGAAAGCCGTTCCCACCGGCCCATCTTTTGAACCGATGAGCAGATCGATGTGAGCGATCTCGTTGCCGTCGCCAAACAGGGATTCGCCGATGAACATGGACATAGCTGCGTCTCCGTTGATGATTCCTCGATGCTCGTAACCGTGGGTCACGAGGACTATAATACGGCGACGCGCCGGATGGCAAACGGAAAACGATGTGAAGTGTTCTCGCCGCTTGCGGCTTAGCGGTTCCTTTTCCGCCAGCCCCCGCTAAGCCGCAAGCGGCAGAATCAACAGCGATGCACTCGGCGAACGTAGCCGGTCGTCTTCCTCTCCCAGATGATCTTGCCGCCGCGATCCAGTTCGACGATGCGGCGATCCGTCGCGATCAGGGTGTTGCCTCCCGCCAGCCGTGTCACGCCGCACGCTCCTGGCACCGTTGCCTCCCAGTGGATCTTGCCCGTCGCATCGACCTCGATCACCCGGCCCGTCGTCGAGTTGGCAACGAGAAAGCGATCGTTGCCGACGTCCTCAATGCCGACGTACATGCTTTGTTTCGGCAACGGCACCGAACGCATGCGCCGGCCGGCCAGGTCCATCTCGATGATGTGGGCGTCCGTCGCGTATATAACGTTGCCGTTGCGATGCTTGCGAATCGCGTTCGATCCGCCGATGTTATGCTCGTAAAGCTTCTTGCCCTCGCGGTCGTACTCGAACACGGTGTCGTAAGACGAGACGAAGGTGTTCCCATTGGGCAAGCGCTGGCAGCCCGTCGGACCGCCCGGCGGACTGGCAATCGTCCTGAGGATCGTCCCCTTGAAATCTCGCTCGGTAACGCTGTTGCCATCAGCGACGAGGACGCGATTGCCAGGCAGCACCCAGGCCTCCATCGGGCCGTGCAGATCTCTGATTTCCCAGCGGATGTTGCCGTCAGGCCCGCACTCCCAGATCCGCGTGGTGTTGTACTCGATGGCCAGCGTCAGCCCCAGCATGCGGCGCAGGTCGGCCACGCGGGCCAGGTCGGCCTTGTCGCCATACTGCTTCACCCATTGCTCCCATGCGGTCAGCGCCTTCGTCCGCGTCTCCGGCTCACCCACTCCAAGGCTGACGGAGGGAGCGTTCTCCCCTGCGAGGCGGATAAGCAACTCCTCGACCTGCCAGGCGAGTGACAGCGGTGTGTCGCTCAGCAGCGCGGGCAGTGCGGGGAGGGCGGCGCGATCGCGTCCGACGAGCAGCCCCTGCGCAGCACGGAAGCAGACATTCGCCTCGGGGTCCGCCAGCAGTTTGCGGACTTCAGCCTGAGCATCGGTTCGACGCCCAAGGACGTATCCCGCGGCGGCGCGGCGAGCGGGCAAGTCATCGGTCAGGGCGACGAAGAGCGCGGCATCCGGCTTCTTTCCCGCCGGCGTCAGTTTCACCAGCATCTCGACAAGCGCCTCCTCGACCATTTCGTCATCGGCATGGGGAGCGAAGGCGATGAGGACGGCCACGGTCTCTTTCGGAGGTTTGCGCGCCAGCAGACGGAGGGCGGCCGCTGGCACTTCAGGGCCGGACCCTGGACCGCGATCGATCTCCGCGAGGCAGCGCTCGGCGCGCCGCGCGATTTCGAGGTCCGGGTCCATCAAGGCGGGCTTGAGATAGGGAATGGCGGTAATGCCCCGCTTCTTGAGCGCCTCGAAGGCGCGCTCGCGGATGGCAAAGGAACGGTTGCCGAGTTGCTTCACCTGCTCCTCGATGGTCCCGCGATCTGTCTCCTTCAGAGTGCGTGATCGGAAAAACTTCAGGAGCGATTCGCCATCGAGTCCGAGGCCGGCCGCCTTGACGACGGCCTCGTCCCTGGCGTCGTCGGCAAGCGTCTGGCCGGCCAGGCAAACCAGCATGCAGAGGGCAACACGACAGTGCATGGACATCTCAGTTTCTCCAACCATGTCTTGCCGCTTGCGGCATTGCAGTCTTCGGCTCCGCCAAGCGGCAAGCCTCTCAGCGCCGATGAACCCGCCAGAGTCCCGAGGCGATCTCGCGCTGCACCAGAATCTTGCCTTCGCGATTGACCTCGATCAGGCTGCGCGAATTGTCCGCCACCAACGTATTTCCGTTGGGCAACCGTGTCGCGAAACAGGCGCTGGGATGGTTCAGTTTCCACAGCACCTTGCCCGTGGCGTCGATCTCGCGCACCTTGCCGCCGCCGGCGCAGAGATAACGATTGCCCGGCAGCCCCTCGATGCCGCTCCACCCGCCGCGCTCCGGCAAGGGGATTGTCCGTATCACCTTGCCGTCGGGCGCGATCTCGCGAACGTCGCCCTCCATCGAAATGGCGACGATGTGATGGTTCGACATCTGATGAATGCTATGGATGAAGAAGCTCGCCTCGGGCGTGTAGCGGAATACTTCCTTGCCCGCTGGCGTGACGATGAGGCAGGAGTGATTGGTCGAAATGAATGTGTTGCCGCCCGTCATGCGGCGAACGTAAATGGGCGTGACGACCGCGTGCTGCCAGACAATTTTCCCGCTCCGGTCGCGTTCGGTGACCCGGCCACCGTCTAACTCGGCGATGAGGACGCGGCCATTCGGCAGCACCTGGGCGTCGATGGGCGACTTCAAATCGGTCGTCAGCTCCCAGCGCTTCTTGCCGTCGGGACCGTACTCCCAGACCTTGTGAGCGTGCATCTCGGGGACGAGCGTCAGGTTCTGGAAGGCCGGCCGTTCTTCGAGCTTCGCCAGGTCGGCGCCGGGGCCATGCTTCGTCCACCATGCCGCCCAGCGCTCGCTCCATTGGCTCCACTCTGCCGCCTTGTCCTCGTTGGGGCCGGCCGGTAACGCAGGCTCGCTCTTGATGCACGCCGGCAACCGTGCCAGCAGGTCTTCCACCTGCCAGCGCACGTCGGGCTTTGCGGTCCGCAACAGCTCGATGAGCGCCGGAATGGCCGCGCGCTCGCGCGCGAACAGTAGCGCCTCGGCGGCGCGAAAGCGGACGATGATTTCGGGATCGGCGAGCAGCTTCATCGCCGCCTCGCGTCCCGTCTTCGAGGTATGCCGGCCCAGGAGGTGCGCGGCTGCCGCGCGCCGGGCCGGGGCGCGGTCGGCGCTCGCTTTCAGCAGCGCGTCATCCGGCGTCTTCGGGTCAGCGAGGGAACGCAAAGCGGCAAGCACCGCCTCGGTGACTTGATCGTCGTCGGCGTTGGGAGCATAATCGAGCAGGAGAGCAAGGCCGCCGTTGAGCTTGAGGCGGACGACTTGACGGACGGCGGCGAAGGGGAGTTCGTTGCCGGGCCGCTCGATCTCGGCAAGACAGCGTTCGCAGCGGCGGACGATCTCGATGTCGGTATCGAGGGTGCCGCGCCGCAGGGCGTCGAAGGCGGCGGGACCCCAGGTGATGAGTGCTTCGGTGGCACGATTGCGGCGCTGGAAGGAGCGCTCGCCGAGTTGCCTGACGAGGGCCTCGATCTTTTCGAGGTCCCCCGGCACTGGCGAGCGCTTGCGGAAGAACTCGCGCAGTGCCTTTTCGTCGGGACCGGCCTTGTGCTCACGGAGCAGTTTTTCGTCGTTGCTCTTGTACTCGTCGGCTCGCCCCAGGGAGGGCATCAGGGCGAGCAGGACGATCCCGAAGCGAAGTCTCATGGTGTGAATCTCAGAAAAACGCCGTGGGCGGCTATGCCGCTCAGCGTCGATGCACGCGCCAGACGTTGTTCGAGCTTGTCGCATGCTCGTTGAGGACCTTGCCGGTTCGATCGATCTCGACGACGCGCGAGCCGCCGTGGCTCGACACCAGTGTGTTGCCGGTCGGCAACCGTTCCGCGTGGTAGGCGCTGGCCAGCTCGTACTTCCAGACGATCTTGCCGGCCCCATCGACCTCGTGGACCTTCCCATCGTTGTAGCTGGAAACGAGGTAGTTGCCCCGCGGCAGCGCCTGAATGCTGTAACAACCGGTCAAGCCGCTGGCGAACGACTTGAGCATCTTGCCCGTGGCGCTGTCCAGCTCGAAGATGCGGCCATCGAGCGTGACGCAGACGATTCGGCCATTGCGGAGCTTCTGACCCGCGTAGATCTGGCCCGCCGTCCCCTCGGGACGATAACAGTATACCTGAGTCCCATCGCGCTTGACTTCCATCACCGCCGAATAAGTGCAGATGAAGGTGTTGCCGCCCGGCAGCCGTTGCGCCTGCACGGGGCGGTCGTCGAGCCGCTTTTCCCACAGCATCGTCCCTTGCAGATTGCGCTCCGTGACCCGGCTGCCGTGATGCTCCGCGATCAGGATGCGATCTCCCGAAAGAACCTGGGCGTCGATGGGGCCGGACAGCGAGTCGATGGTCCAGCGCACCTTACCCTGGCGATCGATCTCGTAGACCTTGCCGGTGCTCATCTGGGCGACGACGGTCCAGCCGCGCTGGGGCGGATCGCTGTTGATGCGGGCCAGATCGATCTTGGCGGCATTGTCGCTCCACCACTTCGCCCAGCGGTCGCGATAGTCGCGGCGACTCCCCTCCTTGGTCGAATCGAGAGTCGGAGCGCTGCTGCCGTCACCCGCGACGCGCAGCAACAGGTCCTCGGCCTGCCAGGTGATCTCGGCCGCCGGGCAGACGAGGAGGTCGATCAGCGCCGGCACGGCCTGCTTTTCCTTGCCCGCGAGCAACCCCTGCGAGGCACGCAAACGCACGGAGGCTTCGCGGTCCAGCAGCAGCGGACGAACGCTCTCTCGATGCTTGGCGTCGTCGGTTCGGCCCAGGAGGTAGCCGGCGGCGGCGCGTTTGATCGGGGCGGAGTCGCGCAGAGCGGGCGGCAACGGTTCGAGGCGCGTGTCGTCCTTGCACAGCGTTGCCAGCGAGGCCAGCACCTCTTCCTGAATCTGCTCTTCCTCGGCGAACGGCAGATAGTCGAGCAGCACGCGCACTGCCTCGGACGGCGTCTGGCGGGCGAGGTGCCGGGCGGCGGCGCAGGGCAGTGCCGGACCGGAGCCGCGCTGAATCGCTTCCATGCAGCGCTCGGCCCGGCGAGCGATTTCGATGTCGGGATTCAGTTGGGCGGCGCTCAGGTAGTTGAGAGCGGGCGTCCCCCATTCTTCAAGCTGGCGAGAAGCCTTTTCGCGCTGCGGAAAGCGCCGGCTCCCCATCTGGACGACCAGTTGCTGGATGGCGGCGCGGTCCTGCTCGCCGAGGGTTCGTTTGCGAAAGAAGGCGAGCAGGCCCGCCGGCTCGGGAGACACCTTGGCCTCGCGAAGCACCCGTTCGTCTTCTTGACGGGTGACAGCATCCGTGTCCTGTCCGCACAGGG
>JBBRIK010000331.1:0-6432 GCA_038221045.1 Gemmatales bacterium | reverse complement strand
ACGCAGAGCGTCGAAGAGCCGTTCCCACGCGGAGCGTGGGAACGAGGAATGGGGGGACAATCGCAAGCGTCTGTCCGCGAAATCAGCACGAATCGACAGCGTTCGTCTGTCCGGGTAGACTGGATCGTGTCGTCCGCTTCTCGTCAGGACCGTGTCATGAGTAGCGTTCCCATCAGCAAGCCGAAGCCTGTCCCCCGCCCGGTCGTTCCTCAACCGGCGCGCGTGTTCCTCTACACCGCGTATGGCGAGGTCGATTTGCCTGCCTCGGCGTTCAGCCACGCCGGGTTCCGTGCCTGGGCGGTCTCCGATGACTTTCCCGAACGAGGTCGCATTTCATTCCTGGACGGCGAGGTGTTCATCGACATGAGTCCCGAAGAAGTTTTTGGCCACGGGCAAGTCAAACTCGAAGTCACCTCTGTCATCTTTGGTCTGTTGAAGAAATTGCAGTTGGGCGAGTTGTATCCGGACCGCACTTTGCTGTCGAACGAAGAGGCAGGAATTTCGACGGAGCCGGACGCCTGCTTCGCCACCTGGGAGACTCTCGAATCCGGACAAATCCAATTCACTCCCTATGTGGATGATGAAGAACGATGCAAGGAGATTCACGGCAAGCCGGATTGGGTGCTGGAGATCGTCAGCGATAGTTCCGTCGGCAAGGACACGCGCCGTCTGCGTCAGCTCTACTTTCGAGCCGGCATCCCGGAATACTGGCTCATCGACGCGCGCGGGACCGAGGTCCTCTTTCTGATCCTTCTCCTCGGTCCCAACGGCTACGAAGAAGCTGAAGTGAAGCGCGGCGGCTGGCAAGCGTCGCGCGTCTTTCAGCGGCAGTTTCGGCTGTCCCGGCGAAAGAACCGCGTCAATCACTGGGAGTATGGGCTTCAGATCAAATCGATCCGATGAGAGGTGGCGTATGAGCAGCGTCCTGGCAGTCCCGCTCGAAGAGAAGACGGGGGCCGCACGAGTGGTCTTTCACACGGATGCGGGAGACATCGAAGTGCCTCCGTCCGTATTCACGCTGTCGGGGTTCCGCTCGTGGGCTCTCTCCGATGCGTGTCCCGAAGGTGGTAAAGTCTGCTTCCTCGCCGGCGAGGTGGACATCGACATGAGTCCCGAAGAACTGTCCGCGCACGGCCAAGTCAAACTTGAGGTTTCTACTGTCCTGGGGGGACACATCAAAAAACGAAAGCTCGGCTTTCTCTTCCCTGACCGCAGTTTGTTGACCAACGAAGAGGCGGGGCTGTCAACAGAGCCGGATGCATGTTTCGCCACGCGAGAGACCATTCAGTCCGGGCGTTTGCAGCTGGTGCCTCTGGTCAACGACGAGGAACGATCGAAGGAACTGACCGGAACACCAGACTGGGTGCTGGAAATCGTCAGCGATGGCAGCGTCCGCAAGGACACGCGCCGGCTGCGCGAACTGTACTTTCGGGCCGGCATCCCCGAATACTGGCTCATCGACGCGCGGGGTGGCGAAATCGACTTTCAGATCCTCATTCGTGGCGCGATAGGGTACGAGAATTCCCCCACGTCCCGAAACGGCTGGCAAACCTCGATGGTCTTCAACCGCAGGTTTCGCCTGACACGACTGCCGGATATCGGGAACCTTTGGGTGTACACCCTTCAGATGAAATCGGTGACCGGACGCGCTTGATCAGCGTGGAGCGGTCGCCTCACGGTTCTGAAAACGCACGACGCCCGCCGGTCAGAGGACCGGCGGGCGTCGTAGTGGTTTCAGAAGATCGTGGGAGAATCAAGGAGTCGTGGTCGTCGGCTGCGACGCGAGACGACGGAAATACTCCATGATGACTTCGCGATAGCGGGGATCCATGTCGCGGGTCAACTCACGCATGCTGGCCTCACGGTCGCGAGCGGGCAGTTTGCCCCAGACTTCCGCAAGGGCCTTGACCTTCTTGTCATCGACATGGCCGGGACCCTTGCCGTCGCCGCCGTTGCTGTCCTTCTGCGGCGCGCTGGCCTGGATATTGCTGCCGGGCTTGCCGTCGCTCGGCGACTTGGCCTGACCGCCGCTGGGGCAGTTGCCACCATTGGGGCAGTTCGGGCAGTCGCTGTCGCTCATGTTCTCGATTTCCTTGATGAGTTCATCGAGACGAACGACGACGTCCTTCTGCTGCTTCTGGGTCTTCTTGCCGCCGCGCTCAAGGGCCAGCCGGCGCTGGATGTTGTCCATCTTGCGGCCGATGGTGCCCAACTTGTCGAGGATGTTGCGTTCCTGCCAGGCCAGCATGTCGTAGAGCATCAGGGCGGCGACCATCCTGTAACGCTCGGGAGCGGTCGGCACGTCGTCCAGCAGGCGAGAGATGGTTTCGTTGGCTTCCTTCTTCAGCATCAGGCCATGCTCGGCAACGGCCTTGAAGAACAGGAAACTGGCCGGGTCGATGACCTGCTCGGCCTTGAACAGCTTCAGGGTTTCGAGCGATTCCTCGAAGACCTTGCGATTGACGAGCGCCTTGGAGTAGGCCAGGGCCAGATTGGCGCGGAAGAAGGTCGATTTCTTGCCTTCTTGCAGCACGGCGGGCAGACTGGTCGGGGCAGGCGTCAGAGGGTTCTTGGCGTCGGCGATCAGCTTGGCGGCGTCAGCGTCGCCCAGAGCGAAGGTGCCGGCCACCTTGTCGAGCGTCGATTTGGTTTTGTCCGCCCACAGGGCGTCGAACGCCTGGCGGTTGGCGTCATACTTGCCCGTCTCCGTCAGCCAGGCGGCGGCATCAAGGCGAACCTTGGCGTCCCCAGGCGCTTGAAGCGTCCCGAAGGTGTAGGTGTCTTTCTTGCTGGTGCTCCGGTCGGCAGCGTGGGCCGTGACGCCGAACGCCGCCAGCGCGAGAGCCGCACACATAAAGCCCGTGGCTCGGCTCATGAACATCCCCTTGGTTACCCCCGAGGCGCTAACCTCAGGCTTGATCGCCTTGTTGAATCGCCCCGATTCATTGCCGGAGCAATCGGACTCAGACACATTTTAGACGAATCCCTACTAAACATTTAACACGGAATTCGTCTATCTGTCTCGCCGAGCGTCCACTTTCTTCTCCACGAAGACGTGGCGTCAAGGGCCAACGTATCACTCACTGCCCCTTGACGCCACGTTTTTCGCCGGAATTTAGCGCTCAGACGATTTGTCCACTAGAACGATTGCTCAGTCCATGATTTTCGACAGATTGCTGATGACCTTCTTCACATCCGAGTCCTTGAGTTCGCCCTTCTTGAAGGCGAAGTTGGCCTTCACATTATGCTCCTTGTACAGAACGACCGTCACATCGGCGTCCTTGGCGATCTTGTAGGCCTCAGGGCCAGCCGGGTTGTCGATGCTCAGGACGGTCTTCATGAGCTTGTTCTCCTCGGCCACGGTCGTGAGCTTCTTCTCGAGTCCCTCGCGCTCGCCGAGGAAGACGACGAAGCTGCCCATCTTGCCGTCGCTCTTGGCGGTGGCGGCGTCGATTTCCTTGATGAGTTTGGTGACGGCGGGGGTGACTTCGCGAGCGAAGATCATCGCCACGGGGCGATCGCCATTCTCGCAGAACAGGCAGTGCTTCTTGCCGGCGTTCTCACCGTTGATGTTGAGCGGATGGAACGGGCCAGGGACCTTGGTGCCTTCCTGCGGGCCGGACTTCAGATCGGCGGCGACGGCCAGGCCGGCGACGAGGGCCAGGGCGGTGACGGACGCGACGAGCAAACGCTGAGTTCTCATGAGTCTTCTCCTTGGATAGAAATCGGAAACGAGCCTTCGATCCGCCGGCACCTACGGAGTGCTAGCCGGATCGCGAGGTTGCGGAAGGGGAACAGCCACGCCGTTCAGGCGAGAGGCAGTCAGGTGAAGCCGAGGGCGCGAGAGGAATAAACGAGGGCCTGCCGCGAAGGTGTGTGGCTCAGAAAGTGATGAGAGGCCAGCGGCATGAAGACTCCTCGATGTCGCAATGATTGTACGGCCATCCTTTCGCCAGTCAAGAACCTGCTTGGAAAAGAAACGACTCCTCAGTCATTTCGGAGTTGCTCTAGGAACCCTTGGCCCTCCTGTTTATACTCCCGCGTCATACTTGTCTCGAGGAGGGCCTTTCGTGGCCGAGAACCCTGGCGAACTGGTCGTCGAAACCTACAAGCTCACCAAGATCTATCAGAACCGCCAGATCGCGCTCAACGACGTCACGTTGCGCATCGAGCCCGGCTGCGTAATGGGATTGCTCGGTGCCAATGGCGCAGGCAAGACCACTCTGCTGCGCCTCGTCATCGGGCTGCACCGGCCGACCGCCGGCTGGGCCAAGGTCTTCGGCAAGACCATGACGCCCAACTCCGCCGACCTGCGCCGCCGCATCGGCTATATCCCCACGAATCCGCAGTTTCCCAAGGGGATGACCCCGATCACCTATCTCGACTACATGGCCCGTCTTTTCGGCCTGCCCGCCGACGTGCGCAAGCCCCGGCTCGCCTCACTCATTCGCGCCGTCGATTTGCTCGGTGTCTCCGGCCATGCGATCGCCGGCTTCTCCAATGGCATGACCGCCCGTCTTGCCGTGGCTACCAGTCTTATCAATGAGCCGGACCTGCTCATCTGGGACGAACCGACGCACGGACTCGATCCCGAAGCGCGCCGCTCGATGCTCGACCTCATCAAGACGCTCAGCCGCGAGAAGACGCTGATCCTGTCGAGCCACAACCTCACCGACATCGACGAGGTATGCAACCACGCGGCTGTCCTCAGTCATGGCCAACTGATCTTCTGCGGCTCGCTCCAGGATTTGAAGGGCCGCATGTGTCGCAATCATTTCGAGTTGGACGTTGAGGGCGATCAGAAGGCCGTCAGCAAGATCATGCAGGTGCTCAAGAGCATGAACGATCTGCGCTCCGTCGTCCTGCGGCAGCGGCGGATCGAGATGCACTTGCAGGACGACGCCATCGCCGCCCCCGTGCTGGCCCACATTCTCAATGCCCTGAACGAGAACAAGGTCACGCTGGTCAGCATTCGCAGCGTCGGCCAGCAGACCGAACAGGCGTTCCTCGATCTGGTGGAGAAAGAAGAGTCGCGCGGCTTCGCCCGGATCTATCGTCCGACGTCGGAAGCCGCCTGAGGCGAACGGCCGGCGTAAGCCGGCTGGTGAGGACCAGCCGGCCGGTAAGGAACACTACCAGCCGGCTTACGCCGGCCGTTCGCCAGGAGCTAGCATGGATGCCGTCGCTGCACAGAAGCCGGTGAAGATCAATCGCTGGCTGCCCTACTGGGCCGTCTTTCAGGCCGATGTGCGCCAGACGCTGCAAAGCTGGCTCTATCGCACCTGGGTCATCATGTCGGTCCTCGTCGCCGTTGGCTATCTGCTCTTTCTCGTCGGGGCGTTCCAGGTCGCCGGCGTGCAGCAATCCGACGTGAAGTACATCAGCGGACTGCTCAAGTGGACCGTCATCGGCAGCGTCACGCTTATCATCGTCATGACAGTCAGCAGTATCTCGTCGGAACGCGGCACCATGGCCGACTCGGTCCTCAGCCGCGGCATCAGCCGCTATCAGTATTTCCTCGGCAAATGGCACGCGCGCCTCGTGGCGATCCTCGGCAGCTTCTTCGTCATGGGCGCGCTCTGGCTCGTCGCCAGCTTCTTCCTGCTCCATCAAGAGTTGAAGTGGAACGGCGCTCTCGTCGCCCTGCTGACCGTGGCCGGGCTGCTGATGGTCGTCATCTCGCTCGGCGTCGCGGTCAGCGCCATCAGCAATAGCACGATGCTGGGCATCGCGATCCTGTGGATGACGCTTTATGGAGCGAGCTTCCTTCTGTCGCTGATGCCGGAGCGCATCGTGTCGCTCGAACAGGTCCTCGAACGGCTGCCGAACGTACTGCTTGGACGCTACGACCTCGCCAGTCTCGGAAGTCTCATGCTCGCTTCGCTGATCATTTCACTCGTCGCCGCCGCGGGGGGCATGGCGTACTTCGCGCGCCGCGACATCTGATCCTTTCGCGCGAATCGACAGGCAAGACCCGCTATACTTCCACGAACGCTCGGCCCGGCGTCGTGGAAGCCATTCATGTCTTTCGACTGGCTCGCCATCGGTCCTGTCTTGCGATTTGATGCGGTCCGCACCGCTCGCCGAGGACGCTTCGCCCTGTTCCGCGCGCTCTACGCTGGCCTGCTCCTCCTCGTGCTGTTCGGCGTCTACACGAAATGGTTCGGCCACGATATCGCCACCGGACTGGCGCGCATCACCGAAGACCAGCAAATCGCCATCAACGACCAGGCCCGCTTCGCCGCCGCCTTCTTCCATACCTTTCTCGCCGTGCAACTGGGCGTCATGTTGATGCTGACGCCGGCGTTCATCGGCGGTGCCATCGCGGAGGAACGCGAAAAGGGTACCCTCAACGATCTGCTTCTAACCGATCTCTCCCCGGCCGCCATCGTCGCCGGCAAGTTTGTGTCGCGCCTCGCTCATCTTGTCCTG
>JBBRIK010000330.1:0-6434 GCA_038221045.1 Gemmatales bacterium | reverse complement strand
GGGAGGCATCTTCGGACGCGAAGGCAAGGCGGTTCAGTTGCAGTGCATCGGCTGCCACAAGCCCGATGCGGCGGGGCGCTACATGGAGCCGATCAACTACGAGAAGCATTGCGCCGATTGCCATCCCCTGTCGGTGCGTCTCACCGGCAGCGCTTTCACGGCCGACGCTCCCGAGGACCGGAAACGCATCGAGAAGGCGGTCATCGCCTTCAACAAGAACCCCGCTCCGCATCGCGCTCCTGACGTGGTCCGCGGCGTGCTGCGCGAGCGGCTGCTGCAATTCGCGCAGGAATTTCCGCTGACGCCGAAGGATGGACAGGACAGGCTCGTCGAGCCGCCCCTGTTCGGCAAGCGCGGCAATCCGAGCGATAGCGAATGGCGGCTGACGCGCAAGGGACTCACCCATATCGAGGGCCGGCTCTTCGCCGCGGAGCAGAAGGAATTCGCCGAGGACGTTCTCTTCCGCAAGGGGGGCGGGTGCGTCTTCTGCCACATCGAGGAAAAGCGAACTCCCAGCGGCGACGAGTTGAGCGCGCTGCCGGTCTACCGCAAGACGGCGATCGAAACACACTGGCTGAAGCACGCGCGCTTCAGCCACGAACGCCATCGCATGCTCGATTGTGCGGAGTGTCACAAGGCGAAGGGCAGCGCGAAGACAAGCGACGTGCTGATGCCGAATCTGGAGGCGTGTCAGAAGTGCCATAAGGCGGACGTCGGCGTCCGCAGCGATTGCGCCGAGTGCCACAGCTACCACGATCGCAAGAGTCCGCACGAATTGCACAAGTCGATGACGATCGAGGAATGCCTGGGCAGGTGAAACGCCGCGAGTGGCGGCAGAGGAACAGTCATGGCGAACGTCGTCAGGAACCCGCGCGCGGGCCTCGAAGTCCACGATAGCGACATCCACCTGTCACCGAAGCAATACTTGAAGCTGTCGCTGTTCGCGCCGCTGAAAAAGCCGCCGTCGCTGGAGAAGTTTCCCGGCGCTCTCGTCGTTCGCCGCTATCGGCGCGGCGAGGAGCTCTTCCGCCAAGGCGACGCCGGCTGGACTGCCTTCTACATCCTGACTCTCGACGACGTCCTCCTCATGCAGCAAATGCGTCTGGAGTCCGCGACCAAGCAGAACGAGAAGATCGCCCTGCAACTCGAAATCAACCGCCTCAAGGAAGAACAGCGTCGCCGTGCGCCTCTCACCGAGGACGATCCGTCGCGGCAGACGGCCACGGTCCACATGGCCACGCTCGCCCAGGGATATACGCAGAAGGCCGGCCTGCGGCGTATGCTCAACTTCACGAGCCGGCCCACCGGGGCCATCAAGAATCGCGAGCAGCAGACCATCTACGTTCCCGTCGGCGGGCCGCGCACGGTCAGCTATGAGGCCGGCCGCGCTCCGCTCTTCGAGGGCTACCTGTTCGGGGAGATGAGCTGTCTCTTCCGCACGCCGCGCTCCGCCACCGTCGTCGCCGATCGCGACTGTTACATGATCGAGGTCCTGCGCCACATCCTCGATGCGCTCCACCGCGATCCCGTCTACAAGACGCGGGCCGACACCGTCTATCTCCAGCGCGTGTTTGAGTTGCAACTGCGCAAGATGCCGCTATTCGCCGACCTCAAGAAGGAAGAATTCGAGGAGATCCGCAACAACGTCGAACTGCTCAGCGTCGAACCCGGCAACGTCGTCTGCGACGAGTACGAACGCTCCGACTGCATGTACATCGTGCGCCAGGGGCTGGTCAAGGTAACGAAAAGCGTGTCGCATCTGGTCAGCGCCCAGGACGTGACCGACTGGGCCGGCTTCGCGAGGAACCTCAAGCAGGGCGAGCAGGTGCCGAACTCGCCGGCGGGCAAGCTCTGGGCCATGCTCTCGGAGCAGGCCCGGCTCGTCCTCCGCACGCCCGAGTTGGAGAAGGTCGGGCCGGCGGATCGAAGTGAAGTACTCTTCGCGGTCAACGACGTCCTGAAACAGCGCAAGATGGCCGAGGCGCCCGAATTCAAGCCGATCACCGACAGCGAGGGCTTCGAGAACCTGCTGCCTGTGCTGCCGGCGAAGAAAACCGACTGGAGCGACACCCAGGTTCGCCAGCACAATCGGCTGCTGCTGGAGGCCCTCTGTCCGACGGGATTGCGGCAACATCGCAAGCATGCCGGCATCGAGACGATCCTGTCGTACTGCTCGGCCAACGATTATTTCGGCGAGATGGGCCTGATGCTCAATCAGCCGCGCAGCGCCACCTGCATCGCCTTCAGCCATCCAAATCACGAAGGCACGGTCGAGCTGGTCAAGATCCCGTCGAAGACGTTCTGGAAGCTCATCAAGATGTCGCCAGCGATTCGCGATCGTGTCAAACAGGAGATCGCGACTCGCCGCAAGCAGACGATCACCAAGCTCGCTCGGCCGGTCTGGGAGGAAGCGAATCAGGTGCAGTTTTCGCCGAAATTCGCGGAACTGGGACTGATTCAGGGACAGAAGTTGATGCTGATCGACCTGGACCGCTGCACGCGCTGCGACGAATGCGTCAAGGCGTGTGTCAGTACGCATACGGACGGCCACAGCCGGCTCTTTCTCGATGGCCCGCGCTTCGGGAAATACCTAGTACCGACGGCCTGCCGTTCGTGTCTCGATCCGGTGTGCATGATCCCCTGCCCGGTGGCGAGTATTCATCGCGGCGACAACAAGCAGATCGTCATCGAGGACTGGTGCATCGGCTGTGCCGCCTGCGCCGACGCCTGCCCTTACGGCTCAATCCAGATGCACGACCTGGGGTTGATCCACGAAGCGACCCGCGGCTGGCGCTGGCTGCCAGCGTCGCTGAAGGCGGCTCAGGGCGACTGGCAGACACCAGGCTACCGGGGGCCCTCCTGGGTAGAAGGCGCGACGCCGTTTGTCTGGAATCGCATGATGCAGGACAGTGTCCGCGACCTGATCGGCGGCCAGGCGACAGCCGTCGATCTGGCTGCGCAGACACTGCAGTTCCGCTTCGAGTTGGACCTCAGCGGCAAGAACCTGCGTGCGGAGAGCCGATTCAAGGTGGAGTTGATGTCGCTTGGCTCGAACGTACGCGTCTGGGTCAACGGCATCGAACTGACGCTGGACGATCGCGTGAAGCGCGGCCGGCACGAGTACTCGATTCCGCCGATCCCGAAAGACAAACCCACGGTCAAGTCAGCGGGCGGTACTCCGCTCAAGCCTGTGCCCGCGACGAATTACCTGATTGTGGGCAGAAACATCATCGCGGCGCAGGTGACGCCGACCTGCAAGAGCGGAGAAGTCCTCTTTCAGCTTCGCATGGACGAAGTGAAACGGCCGATGGACCTGCCGGAGAGCATCGACACAAGCGTGGCAGATGAAGTGGTCGAGAAACTGGTGACGTACAAGGCGGTGGTCTGCGACCTGTGCAGCACGCTGCCGGGCCGCGAACCGGCGTGCGTCTTCGCATGTCCACATGACGCCGCGATGCGCATCGACGCCCGCACACAGTTCCCAGCCCGTTGACACGATTCGCCTAGGAGCCTGTCCGAGAATTAATGCGTCGCAACTCAAACACTAGCAGCTACTTATGAAATATAGTTGTCAAAAGTCCATATAAATGAACAAGAGAACAATGAAGTTGTAAACTATTACATTGTAATGCTTTACGGCAAGTTAGTATTCAAATAGACACATTATGTTGATTTGATCACTATTGTTGTAAGATCATATGGTGTAAAGCTTTACGACGCAAGAATTCTCGGACAGGCTCCTAGAGGCTGCATCATGCCCGAAATCTACATCAGCACCGACATCGAGACGGATGGGCCAATTCCCGGCCCGAACTCGATGCTCAGTTTCGCCTCGGCCGCCTACAAGGCCGATGCCACTCTCATCTCCACCTACAGCGCCAACCTGCAGACACTGCCGGGCGCGAGTGGGCATCCCGAGACGATGGCCTGGTGGCAGGGCCAGCCGGACGCCTGGGCGAACGCTCGCCGCGATCCTCAGGATCCGGGCGAGGCCATGCTCCGCTATGTCGAGTGGATCAAGATTCTGCCTGGCAAGCCTGTGTTCGTCGCCTATCCTGCCGGCTTCGATTTTCTCTTCGTCTACTGGTACCTCATTCGATTCGCGGGCGAGTCGCCGTTCTCGTTCTCGGCCCTCGACATGAAGACGTTTGCGATGGCCCTGCTGAAGTCGGACTATCGCGAAGCGACGAAGCGCAACATGCCGCGCCACTGGTTCGGCTCGCAACCGCACACCCACAACGCTCTCGACGATGCCATTGAGCAAGGCATGCTCTTCTGCAACATGCTGGCGGAGAACCGCAACGCGCCGAAAGACCGATAAAGAAGGAAAATCGTTGCAGCCGATCCCCTCAGACGATACTCTCACACTCGATTCGCCTGAATCCACACCTTCTCCGGAGTGCGTCCGTGGCCAGCTTTGTTCGCTCTCTCGTCAAGCATGCGGTCAAGCACATCGGCGACTCGATCGGCGGCGGGGTCATTCCCTTCGGTTCGATCGCCGTCGGGGTTTACGAGGAAATGAGCGCCGTCAGCCCGTCCGCCGCGACTGCAACGCAGGTGGCGAATCTCGCTCCACCGGTTCAGGCCCAGATGCTCGTCGAGATGGAAAAGGTCGCTCAGGACCCCAAGGGGTATCGCCAGCAGGTTGAGACAATGCTCGCGGAAATGGCGACCGGTCAATCGTTGGAGGTCATTCGCGCCGCGCGCACATATCTCCAGATGGTCCCCGGACGCATTCAGACGTCGCTGCGCCGTCCCGATGATCCGACGGGCAAGACCGTGCCGCCGGGCCTGACGCTTCGCAAGGCAGACGACCTGAAGCAATTCCTCCCCGACCACATGCCACGTTTCAAGCAGGGCGACGCCCCTCTCGCTGGCACCGATCTGACGGTGCTGGAGTTGCTCGGCGTCGGCGGTTTCGGAGAGGTCTGGAAAGCCGTCCATCGCAGCCGGCCGCATGCCCAGCCGGTGGCGCTGAAGTTCTGCACCGACGAGTCCGCCGCCCGCACCCTGCGCAAGGAAGTCGAACTGCTCGATCGGCTCACGACCGCCCAGGGCCGGCACCCCGGCATCGTCGAATTGAAGTACGCCCACCTCGAAGGCGACACGCCCTGCCTGGAGTACGAGTTCATCGAGGGCGGCGACCTCGGCGGGCTGATCGACGATATGCACAAGGCGAAAAAGGCCAATCCGCTTCAGATGACGATCCTTCTGCAACGCCTGGCTCAGGCCGTCGGCCACGCCCATCGACTCTCTCCGCCTGTGGTCCACCGCGACCTGAAACCCGCGAATGTGCTTACCACGCGCGTCGATGGCCATGTGGTCATCAAGGTGGCGGACTTCGGCATTGGCGGACTCGCCTCCAGCCAGGCCCTTTCGGAATGGTCGCGCGACACGCAAGGGACCGCGGTCACGCAATCGGCCGGAACCTGTACTCCACTGTACGCCTCGCCCCAGCAGCGCCGCTTCGGGCCGCCCGACCCCCGCGACGACGTCTACGCCCTGGGTGTCATCTGGTTCCAGTTGCTCAGCGGCGACGTGACCAAGGAGCCGCCGCGCGGGCGCAGTTGGCAACGCAAATTCATCGAACAGGGGGCCACCAACGATATGCTCGCCCTGCTCGAACGCTGTCTGGAGGACGACCCGGCCGACCGCCCCGCCGACGCGAAAGTACTCGCGGAAGAACTGTCGCGGGTTATCAACGCGATGGTGCCGGAACTCTCCCCGGCGATTCCTGCCGTGGCCGTCGCGGCTGCCGTTGCTTCCCCTCCGTCAGTCGTGCAGGAACAGTGGTTCTACACGCATGGAGGCAAGCAGTTCGGTCCGGTGACGCTCGCGGACCTGAAGAACCTGACGACGTCGGGTCAAGTCTTGCCCACGGACCTGGTGTGGACGGCGAAACTGGGCAACTGGGCCGGCGCGAACACCATCAAGGGCCTGTGTCCGGACCTGCCGCCCGCGCCGCCTCCGCCGCCCATTGGCCATGTCGCGCTCACTCTACTGATCCCGCCTTCGGGGGACGCCGTCCGCGATACCACGCAGAAGCTCGCCCAGGGCTACCTCAAGATCGCGTCGTATGGGCTGCTCGGCGGCAAGATCATGGGAACGGACGTCTTCAAGGTCTATCTCGACGAACTGTTCCTCGGGGAAGGGCCCTACAAGGAAGGCTTCGAGTTGCGGCACGAGGGCAAGCCCGCCGTCAACAAACTCGAAATCGTCCACTGGCGCGGCAACAAGGAAATCGATCGAAAAACGTTCGAGCTGAAGTGCGACAGGGCGGGGGAATACACGGTTCGCTTCATCTACGTCAAGAGCCTGCTCGGCGGGATGCAGGGCAGCACCATCGAGTATCTGAAAAGGCCCACCTGAGCGAACACGGCAGACTCTTCGGGGAATCCTGCTCCGCTGGTAGGGACGTTCGCCTCGCGTATACT
>JBBRIK010000329.1:0-6440 GCA_038221045.1 Gemmatales bacterium | reverse complement strand
GATCACGAACAGGTCAAACGCTACATGGACAACGACATCATCGAAATTGCCCCGCTCGCCTATATGCGCGGTCGAACTTTGAACAGCGCCGCCATCATCCTTGATGAGGCTCAGAACACAACCATCTCGCAGATGAAGATGTTCCTGACCCGCATGGGCCAGGGATCGAAAATCATCGTCACCGGCGACGTTACCCAGGTAGATCTTCCTTCCAATATGCGCAGCGGACTCATCGACGCCGTCCATCGGCTGCGCAACATCGAGCGGATCGCTATTGTCTATCTGGACGAAAACGATATCGTTCGCCATTCGTTGGTTCAGCAAGTATTGCGGGCTTACGAGGATGATAAGCCGCGAAAAAAGAAGGAGTGACGGGGACTGGAGAAAAGACCGGAATGATCCTCGCTCGATTGGACGGTGATGGCTGAGGCTGTCTCCGATCCGGCGCCGGTCCTCCCAGCTCCTTCCTCTTCACGCTTTCTCCAGTCTGCGTAAAACCATGCGCGGTATCTCGAAAAAGTCGTCGCGATTGGGCCAATGGACTGGCCCACAGTCGCCGTCGGCGTCCAAGGTCACCTGGCTGGCATCGTTTTGCCAGCGCGACGTCCTGTTCAAGGTCGGCGTGGTGTACGTCACCACGCTGATCCTGACGGCCCTCGCCTATAGCTGGGGTTGGCCGCTGCCCTACCGAATCGGCGAGAAGTGGGCGCACGACGTCCGCGCTCGCGTCGCTTTCTCGGTCATCGATTCGTCGCGGACCGAGGATGCCCGCGAAAACGCCCTCAAGAAACTGACGCACAAGCAACTCGACGATCCCGTCGCTCGGGCGAACGCACTGAACGCAGTCCCTCCGGTCGTCGAAGCCTATCCGGCCGGCTATGTGATCATTTCCAGCGGCGAACCGATTACCGAATCGCAGCGCCGGCTGATGCGCGAAGAAACGAAGGCCTACGAACATTCGTTGACGCTCAACTACAAACTGGAGCGTTCCTTCGCTCTGTTCCTGCTGATGGGGCTGATGGCCGGCCTCGTCGTAATGTACGTCTCGCGCTATCAGCCGACACTCGCCGAGAACACCGAGCAAATCGTCAAGGTTTGCATGCTGCTCGTGGTTACCGAACTGTTCTGGCTGATCCTGTCGCGGCCTCCGTGGCATGCGGGCCTGATACCTCTGACCGTCTGCGCCATGGTGCTGGCCATCGTCTTTCGGCCGCCGTTCGCCCTGCTGATGTGCTTCAGCTTCTCAATCGCCCTGACGGCGGCGCGCGGCAACAACATGGATCATCTGCTGGTACAGATCTGCGGTCAGGCGGTGGCCATCCTGCTGATGCGCAATGTCCGCACTCGCACGCAACTCATCGAGATCGGCGCGGCGGCGGGACTGGGTTATCTGGGTATGACCCTGGCTGCCTCTTTGCTGACGCACCAGAAGTGGGACCTGACCTTCTCCGACATCGTCCGCCGCTGCCTGTGGGGTGTGATTGCAGGCTTCCTGGTCACCGGCTGTCTGCCGCTGATCGAACGCTGCTTCGGCGTCGTCACCGACATTCGCCTGGTCGAGATGGCCGACGCTTCTCACCCCCTCTTGCAGGAGATGATTCGCCGCGCTCCCGGCACCTACAACCACAGCATGACCGTCGCCAGTCTCGCCGAACAGGCGGCCGAGGCGATCGGGGCCAACGGGCTGTTGACACGCGTCGGCGCGTATTTCCATGACATCGGCAAGATGCTGAAGCCGTCGTACTTCATCGAGAACCAGGCGGGCCAGAACCTGCACGATTCCCTCGAACCGGGCCTGAGTACGCTGATTATCATTGGCCACGTCAAGGACGGCGTCGAACTGGGGCAGCAGTGGAAACTGCCGCCGCCGATCATCGAGTTCATCCAGCAACATCACGGGACCACGCTCGTCGAATACTTCTACCGCGCCGCTCTGCGGCAGCAGGAGGAGGCGGGCAACGCGCCGAGCCACGGCGAAGGAACACCCTGTTCGCTGGAAGCCTCGTTCCGCTATCCTGGGCCGAAGCCGCAAAGTCCCGAGATCGGCATCGTCATGCTGACGGACTGCGTCGAGAGCGCCAGCCGGGCGCTGTCCGATCCAGCGCCGGGGAGCCTGCGCAAGCTGGTCCGCGATCTGACCATGAAACGGCTGATGGACGGCCAACTCGAAGAGAGCGGACTGACGCTGACCGATCTGCACCTGATCGAGGAGAGCCTGGTGAAGGGCCTGACGGCGCTGTATCATTCGCGCATCAAGTACCCCGAAGCCCGCGACCGCAAAACGGCGTGACATTTGCCCCAAAGGGTAGGACGCTACGCCGCAAGCGGCAAGGAAGACAGGCGAAGGACTCCGTGACGGAATGGCTCAGGCTTCACCCACCTTGACCGTCGATGGTTGGCTGCTGTTCGGCACCCGTTGCGTTCGTCTCTTCGCCTACGGCCTGCTCTCTATCGTTCTGGTTCTCTATCTGGCCGAGGCGGGATTGAACGAGAAGCAGATCGGTCTGCTTCTGACGCTTACTCTTCTTGGCGACACCGTCGTCTCGCTCTGGCTCACCACGACGGCGGACCGTCTCGGCAGACGCTGGACGCTCATGGTCAGCGGACTGCTGATGGTCTTCGCCGCCGCCGTCTTCGTCATGACGGACAACTTCTGGCTGCTGCTTGTCGCGGCCACGCTCGGCGTCATCAGCCCCAGCGGAAATGAAGTCGGCCCCTTCCTGCCCATCGAACAGGCCGCCCTCTCTCAGACAGTGCCGGGCGAACGCCGGACCGGCGTCTTCGCCTGGTACAACCTCGTCGGGTCGTTCTCCACCGCGCTGGGAGCGCTCGCCGGGGGCTCGTCCATCCAACTGCTCAACGGGTACGGATTCAGCGGAGTGAGCGCCTATCGTCCTCTGTTGATCGCTTACGGCTGCATTGGCTTTCTTCTCGTCCTAGTGTTCGCCCGCCTGTCCCCCTCGGTCGAGACGACGACGACATCCATCAAACCCATGTTCGAACTTCATCGCTCGCGCGGAGTCGTGCTACGGCTGTCCGGGCTATTCGCCCTGGATGCGTTCGGCGGCGGCTTCGTCATTCAGAGCATCGTGGCGTACTGGTTCCACCTCCGCTTCGGCGTTGAGCCGGGCGAACTCGGGGCCATCTTCTTCGGCGCGAACGTCCTCGCCGGGTTCTCGGCCCTGGCGGCAGGGAGGCTGGCGAAGAGGTTCGGTCTCGTCAACACGATGGTCTTCACCCATCTGCCCTCGAACGTCCTGCTGATCCTGGTGCCGTTGATGCCCAACCTTCCGCTGGCGATCCTCGTGTTGCTCTTGCGCTTCAGCATCTCGCAGATGGACGTGCCGGCCCGGCAATCGTACACGATGGCGGTCGTCAGTCCGGAGGAGCGCTCGGCGGCGTCGGGTGTGACCGGTGTGGCTCGCTCCGTTGGCGCAGCGGTGTCGCCCTCGCTGGCTACCATGCTCCTCGCCAGTCCAGCCTTGATGGGCGTTCCCTTCTTCCTGGCCGGAGGAATCAAGATTGTCTACGACGTGCTGCTTTACCGCAGTTTCGTCTCTCATCGTCCGCCCGAAGAGACGCGGCCTTCCTGAGACCGTTCACTCTGCCCCTGGCACGAGCGCAGGATCAGAGGGCTTCACCTCGTGCAGAGGGCCAAGCCGGACGAGCAAGGGCCAGCGCAGGGCGGCCACGAGAACGACGAAGATGGTGCCGATGCCGCCGCCAACCACCGACCCGACAGGCCCGAACCACTTCGCCGTCATGCCCGACTCGAACGCGCCGAGTTCGTTCGACGAACTGATAAAGACCGAGTTGACGGCAGAGACGCGCCCGCGCATTTCGTCCGGCGTCAGCACCTGCATCAGGGTCCCGCGCACCACGACGCTGATATTGTCCAGCGCCCCGGTCAACGCCAGCAACGCGAACGACAGTACCGGATCGCGCGAAAACCCGAAGCAGATGGTCGCCACGCCGAAGCCCGCCACCGACAGCAACAGGGCGAGTCCGGGACGGCGCAGGGGTGGACGATGGGCAAGGACCAGCGCGATCAGCACCGCTCCCATCGCCGGTGCAGCCCGCAGCCAGCCCAGTCCCGCCGCCCCGACTTCCAGAATGTCGCTGGCGTAAACCGGCAGCAGAGCGGTCGCGCCTCCGAGCAACACGGCAAACAGATCAAGCGTGATGGCGGCCAGCAACAGTTGGCTGCGGAAGACGAATTTGATCCCCAGAAGCAGGGAAGTCAGCGACCGCACTTTGCGCGGCCTGTCGCTGACGCGCGGCCGAATCGGCATCAGCAGCAGGGCGCATCCCAGGCAACAGCCGGCCGCGAGCCAGTACGCGCCGGCGGCCCGGCCGAGGAGAGCGATCATCGCACCTCCAACGGCTGGGCCTGTCACGTTCGCCACCTGAAAGCCGGTGCTGTTCCAGGTGATGGCATTGGGCAACACCTCACGCGGCACTATCTGCGACACGAGGGAGGAGCGCGACGGCATGCTGAAGGCCCGCGCGCACCCGGCCAGGGTGAGACAGACGAAGATCAACTCGACCGGCCCTTGCGACAACGAGAGCAAGGCCAGGCCAATGGAGGTCAGCGCCATCGTGACCTGGGCGAGCTGGAGGATGACCTTGCGGCTATAGCGGTCGGCTGCCTGTCCCGCCGGCAGCACGAGAAGCAGGACGGGAAGGAACTGCGCCAGCCCCGCCCAGCCGATCATCTCAGGTTGCCTGGTTCGATCGTACAACTCCCAGCCAACCGCAATCGCCTGAATCTCCCCGCCAATGCTGGCCAGGACGCCGCCCGCGAGCAGACAGCGATAATCGCGGACACGCAAGGCCGCATAGGGATCGTGCGAGGTTGACATGGAGATCCTGTGGCGAAAAGGGTCCTCTTTCTCCTCATCCTCTTTTACTACGCGGACGTATATAATTCGTAGAGAGGACTCTCACATCTTCGGGAGGGGCGTGCGATGGCCAGTTCTCGGACCATGCTCAAGTCGAAGCTCCACCGGGTGACAGTAACGCAGGCGGACCTCGACTACGAGGGCAGTGTGACGCTCGACGCCGACCTGATGACGGCGGCAGATATCGTGCCGTTCGAGGAAGTGCATCTCTGGAACGTGACGCGCGGCACCCGGCTGCGGACCTATGCCATGCAAGGGGAAGCGGGATCGGGCGTAGTGTGCGTCAACGGCGCGGCCGCTCATCTGGCCCGTCCGGGCGATCTCGTCATCATCGCCACGTTCACTCAACTCGACGAAACGGCGGCTCGGGGATATCAGCCGCGTGTCGTCCTCGTCGATGAGAACAATCGCATCCGTGACGCCAACGCCGTCGAGGTGGCAGGTCCGGGGCGGCGCGGCCGGTAGGTGCCGCGAGCCGAGCGGCACCGCGGAACACTGCGAGACGCCTCGCCGGATATATCGCCAACGGCACATGATGCGCGACATCGCAGTACCGGTCCGGCTCGGCTCGCCGGACCTACCGGCGAAGTAGGTGCCGCGAGCCGAGCGGCACCGTTGCAAAGTCCGGCTCGGCTCGCCGGACCTACCCCAATCACCCAGGCAGCATCTCCAGGCCGAGCAACGTCAGATCGTCGGGAGGCCGGCCGTTGGCGAAGAGAGTCGTCGCCAGCGCCTGCACGAACTCCTGAATGGTCAGCGAGCGATGCCGGGTCGCACAAGCCAGCAGGCTGTCCATGCCCGGCTTGTGATCCTCGAAGCTGGCGCTATCGACTCCGTCGCTGTAGAGCAGCACCTTGTCGCCCGGCGCGAGCCGATGCGTGTCGTCGCTGAACTGGGCCTCGAAGACACCGAGGAGCAGGCCATCGCTCTGCCATAGTTGCGGCTCGCCCTCGCGCGGAATGTGCAGCGGATAGGGATGGCCGGCCCGGCTGAAGCGCAAGGTGCCGTCGCGATGGTTGAAGAGGGCGTAGACCATCGTGATAAAGGGCTGATCGGAGAGGGCCTGGTCGATGAGGTCGCGGTTGAGCTTTTGCAAGACCTCGCCCGGCGGGATCAGTCGATAGTGCTGGCCGAACACTTCCTTGGTCTTGACGCCCTTCTTGACGAAGATCGTCAGCAGACTGGCCGCTACGCCATGCCCCATCGCGTCGGCGACATAGAAGCCGACGTGGTTCTCATCGAGGCGAAAGACGTCGTAGAAGTCGCCGCCGACCTGGCCGCACAGCAGATAGTGAACGGCGAAGCGGGCCGGCAGCACGTCCGGCATTTTCTGCGGCAGGAAGCTCGCCTGCAAGCGGCGGGCGAGTTCCAGTTCCTGATCGATCTGCTGATACGCCTGCTGAAGCCGGCGATTGACCCGATGCAATTCCGCCGTCTTCTCGGCCAGCCGATCGTGGACCTCGCGAATCCGCAATAACGCTTGCACCTGGGCCAGCAACTCCTCGGGCAGAAAGGGCCGCAGGAGGATCGTATCGCCCC
>JBBRIK010000328.1:0-6442 GCA_038221045.1 Gemmatales bacterium | reverse complement strand
GGCATCGATCTCGGAACGACGAACAGCGCGCTCGCGTTCATCGACACCCAACGCCGGCTCAAGGGCGGGCAGCCCGATATCCGTCCCTTTCCCGTGCCGCAACTCGTCGCCGCCGCCACCATCGCCGACAGACCGCTGCTTCCCTCGTTCCTCTATATTCCCGGCGAACACGACCTGCCTCCTGGCACCGTCGCCCTGCCCTGGGACCCAGAGGCCAGCCGGGCCGTCGGCGAGTTTGCTCGCGTTCAGGGTTCGCGCGTTCCGGGCCGACTCGTCACCTCCGCCAAGTCCTGGCTCTGTCACGCCGGCGTCGATCGCACGGCCCCTCTTCTGCCCTACGGCGCTCCGCCCGACGTGCCGCGCATCTCCCCTGTCGAGGCGTCGATGGCATATCTGCGCCATCTCGTCGAAGCCTGGAATCACGTTATCGCCAAGGGTAAACCCGACGATTTCTTGCAGAAGCAGACTGTCGTACTGACTGTCCCCGCCTCGTTCGACGACGTCGCCCGCACTCTCACCGTCGAGGCGGCCAAACGCGCCGGACTTGAGAACCTCACTCTTCTCGAAGAGCCGCAGGCCGCCTTCTACTGCTGGCTTGCCACGCACCCACCGAGTGAGGCCGAGGCGCTCAAGCCGGGACAGCGCTGTCTCGTCATCGACGTCGGCGGCGGCACGTCGGACTTCAGCCTCATCGAATGCACCGAGGAGATGGGTTCGATCGGCTTTGTCCGCCGGGCGGTCGGCAATCATCTGCTGCTGGGCGGCGACAACATGGACCTCGCCCTCGCCAAGTTCCTCGAAGGTCGGCTCGGCGGCGGACGCCTCGACGCGGTCCAGTACGGTTTGCTGACGCAGGCTTGTCGTCAGGCCAAGGAAGCCCTTCTCGCTCCGAAGCCGCCGGCCAGCCAGTCGGTCAGCGTCATGGGTCGAGGCCGATCCGTCATCGCCGGTTCGCTTCACGCCGCCCTGACGCCCGCCGAAGTGCGCCAGGTCCTCTTCGAGGGTTTCTTCCCGATGACGCCGCGCGACGCTCAACCGGCTCGCGGCGCTCGCGCCGGCCTCCATGAAATGGGGCTGCCCTATGTCAGCGACCCGGCCGTGACCCGGCACCTGGCCGAGTTCCTTCAGCGCCACGCCGGCGACGCGCCCATCGACGCACTGCTGTTCAACGGCGGCGTCTTCCAGCCTGCTGCGCTCCGCGATCATCTGCTGAATGTTCTGCGACAGTGGTATGACACTCCCGCGCGTCCCTGGCAGCCGCTCGTGTTGACGAATCCCTCGCTTGACCTCGCCGTGGCTCTCGGGGCGGCTCACTTCGCCTGGCTGCGGCACAGCGGCGGCAAGCGCATCGGCGGCGGCACGGCTCGCTCCTATTACCTCGCCCTCGGCGGCGCGGGCAGCGAGCAAGGCTTGACTGTCCTGTGTGTCGTCCCGCGCCGGCTCGAAGAAGGGCAGGAAGTCCGGCTCGAAAAGCCGGAGTTGGAGCTGGCCCTCGGCGAACCAGTGACGTTCCCGCTCTACACCTCGACGGTGCGCGCAGGCGACAAGCCCGGCGACGTCCTGACCGTCAAGCCCGATCAGTTGAGGCGCTTGCCCGCTCTGCACACGATCCTGCGCGGCGGCAAGCGCGCGGGGGTCAAGCAGGTGCCGGTGACGCTGGCCGCGCGCTCGACCGAAATCGGAACGCTCGAACTCTTCTGCGTGGCCAAAGAGGGCGATAATCGCTGGCGGCTGGAGTTCAACGTCCGCGAACTGGTGCAGGAAGACGACGGGCCGGAAGAGACGGATGCCGAGGGACAGGTGACCGACGTCTGGCCGGAGGACAAGGTGCAGGCGGCGGCGAGCCTTATTCGCGGCGTCTATACCGGCACGCTCGCCATGAAGCCGCAAGAGCTGGGCAACGCGCTCGAACCGGCCCTGGAGGCGCGGCGCGACGAATGGCCGACCGGCCTCTGTCGGCGTCTGTGGGAAATCCTGATGGAAGTGGCCGATCAGCGCCGGCTTTCACCCGCGCATCTGAATCGCTGGTACCACCTCATCGGCTTCTGTCTGCGTCCCGGTTTCGGCGATACGCTCGATCGGTTCCGCATCGAGAAACTGTGGAAACTGTTATTCGCGCCGGCGCGGAAGGACGAGGGTAGCAAAGCGCCGGAGGGCGGGTCACAGGCGTGGATCATGTGGCGGCGCGTCTCGGGCGGCTTGCAGACCAGCTATCAGCAAGCGCTGTTCGATCGCGTCAAGGGAGGGCTGCTCGGCGGCAAGGGCCTCGTCAAGCCGGCGGCCGACGAACTGGCCGAGATGTGGCGCATGGCCGCGAGCCTGGAGCGTCTCGACGTCAAACCGAAGGAGATGCTGGGGGAGGCTCTGTTGAAGCAGGTTCGCCGCAGTCCCGCGCCGACCTATGCCTTCTGGTCGCTGACGCGCTTGGGGGCGCGGCAGCTGCTCTATGGGCCGCTCAACTCGATCCTGCATCATCAAGTGGCGGAGCAATGGCTCGATGCTCTGACGGGATTTCGGCCCGGCCATGTCAGTGAGACGGTCGCCTGGGGATTCTGCCTGTCGCAGTTGGCACGCATGACAGGCCAGCGGGCGCTCGACGTCGATGACGCGCACCGCAAGAGCGCGCTGGCAATTCTGAAGACGCTGGCGATCCCGGAAGATTGGGTTCGCTGTGTCGAGCAGGTAGTGGAGAGCCGCGACGAGGATCAAAGCAAACTGTTTGGCGACACCCTGCCGATCGGACTTCGCTTGAAGGGGACCACAGAGTAGCTCTCGTCGATGAACTGCTTCACCCGCCGGCTGAGGACCGACGGCGGAGTCACTTCCCTCTTTCTTGCCGCTTGCGGCTTAGCGGGCAGTCCGCTACGCCGCAAGCGGTAGAAAGTGATTCTGCCGTCGGGCCTAAAACGGCGAGTGCAAGGAGGAGATCCCAAGTTGCTTTTCGACGCCCCGTGGCCTACTATCAAATAGCTATGTTCTGAACTCCCGACGCGAATCCATGGCCTCCTCCGCGACCGGACCGATCAGCCGTATCGTCGCGCCCGCCAGCCCCCCGCGACGACGCCCGCGCCTCCTGCGCCGCTTGCACATCCTGTCGCGGCGACAGCCTCTGCTCCGTCTCCTGCGGCGCATTCCCACTCTGCTGCGCGTCCTTCTCGCTCTCGCCGTCCTCGGTCTCGCCCTGACTCTGTTCGGCTTGCACGCCCAGCACATCGCCCAAAGCGGACCTCTGCTCCTGGCCGATGCCGTCCACGAACAAACCGCCGTCGTCGGCCTGCTGCTGCTGGCCGTCGCCGGCGGGACGCACTGGCGTCAGCGCCGGCGCTATCGCGGGTTCTTTCGCTCCGCCGGGCAAGCGCTCGATGTGGTGAGCGAGAAACCCTCCCTGGCCGCCACGCGCGCCGTCATTGAGAGTGGCCGAGGACTCGAAGAGACTGAAGAGTTGGTTCGGCCTCTCATTGAGGTCGTCGATGGCTATCGCCACGCCCTCGTTCAGATGGTCCGGATGCAGGACGCCCTTGAGACACAACGACAAGCCTCCGCCTCCTCCACGCGGAATCCGTCCTTTCCTTACGAGCGTTCGCGGCAGCAAATGGTCGCCCGGCTCACGCCCAACCTGCGCTGGCAGACCGCGACGCCCTTGCTACAGAAGATCATGGGACGATCCATCGAACGGCTCAACGGCCGGTCCTTCCTTCGCTTCGTCCATCCCGAGGACCGCGCCCAGGTCGAGAAGGCCCTCAGCGATACGCTCAAGGAAGGGGAAGCTCACAACCTCGTCTTCCGCCTCGTCCCGCTCGCGCTCCCCGGCGCGGAACATCAGTTCGACGCTCTCGCCGAGAAACTCGCCGGGCTGCCCGAGCGCTATCTCCAGGCAGACGTGCTCGCCTCCTACGACGGCTCCGGCCGGCCCGAACAGCTCCGCTGTCACTTCGTTGACGTCACCGAGCGTATCCAGGCCGAACAGGCCCTGCGGCGGCGCAGTGCCGAACTGGTGCAGGCCAACGAGCGACTGCAACAGATCAACCGCGATCTGGAGCGCCTTAAGGAGAGCTATCGCGATCTGTATCACCATGCACCCGTGATGTACTTCAGCCTCGATGAGAAGGGCCGATTCGCCGCCGTCAACGAGACCATGATGCGCGAGCTGGGCTATCAGCGCGACGAGATCCACGGCCAATCCTACGCCTTGGTGTTGCCTCCCGAGGCGCGTGAGGCACATCGCCAGGACCCTGAAGCCCTGCAACGGCCAGGCGAGATCGAGACGCAGTGGATGAGCAAGGACGGACGCCGACGCGACGTCTGGGTCGGCACCACCACGATCAAGGACGAGCAGGATCAGGTGCTGCGTTCGCGCTGCGCCGCCGCCGACATCACCGAACGCAACCAACTCGCCCGTGCCGTCGCCGGGCGGGCCAGCGACCTCGAACAAGCCAATACCGAACTGCGCCGCATCAACCAGGAACTGGAGGAGTTCACCTACGTCGTCTCGCACGACCTCAAGGAACCGCTTCGCACTGTCGAAGCGTTTAGCAGCTTTCTGGCGTCCGACTACAGCGCCCAACTCGACGACGATGGTCGGGAGTACATCAGTCATCTGATTGCCGCCAGCCGCCGGCTCGGCAAGCTGATCGACGATCTCCTCACTCTGAGCCGGGCCGGGCGGGTCATCGGCGGGCCGCGTCCTCTCGACTGGGACGCCATCGTCAGCACCATCCTCGCCGACCTGCAACTGCTGATTACCCGGCGTCCCGGCTGCGTCATTCGCGTCGAGGGGACGCTGCCGCCGGTGCAGGGCGATCCCGAACGGATCACGCAGTTGCTGACCAATCTGGTCGGCAACGCGCTGAAGTACAACGAGAGCCTGACGCCCGAGGTGGTCATTGGGGCGACGGCGGAGAGTGGACCCCTGGCGACACTTTATGTTCGCGACAATGGCATGGGCATCGAGCCGCGCTATCACGATCAGATCTTCCGCATCTTCCGCCGTCTGCACCGCCGAGACGAATACGAGGGGACGGGAGCGGGCCTGGCAATCTGCAAGAAGGTGGTCGAGGCTCATGGCGGCCGCCTCTGGGTCGAGTCGGCCCTGGAGCAGGGATCGACATTCTATTTCACTCTGCCGCGCGTCCCGGACCGGACGCAGGAAGCCAGGCATGCCGCCTCTGCTGCTGCTGGTCGATGACGCTCCCGAGGTCCTGGCGATCGTTCGCATCCTCGGACGCCGTTCGGGGCAGGAGATTGTTTGCCACGCCGATCCGAAAAAAATCCTCGACAGGGTTCGCGATCCGTTGGCGCGCCCTCCCGATCTGTTGCTGATCGATCTGCACCTGCCAGGAGAGAACGGCGTCGAGTTCTATCGGCGTCTCCTGAAGGAAGTGCCGGCGCTTGAAAAAGTGCCAGCCGCGCTGTTCACGCAGGGGGCTTCCGCATCGGCGCTGGCGAATGCTCTCGATGCGGGGATGGACTTCATCGTGAGCAAGGAATTGCTCGCTGATTCTGACGCATGGAAGGCGCGAATCGACGAGGTGCTTCGCTTGGCCGTGATTCCACCCCAGCGACCCGAGAGCGGTCTTCTGGATGCGCGCCGGTTGGCGGAAGGAGTCTGGCGAGCGCTGCTGGATCCAGTCCTGAGCAGGTTTGATGAGGTGGGATTACGAGCGCTCTGGCGGCGCGCGTCGCTTCGCAGTGGCGGGGCAACAGGCTTCTCTCAGTCTGACATTGACGTACCGTTGTCATCTGGTAGTCTAGCGCGGGACTTCTCTCCCCTGGTTTCTTCATGTCCGGATGTGGCCCGCCGTCTGGTATCGTCGCTGAGTTACCAGGTCGAATGTGTTCTGGGTCGAGCGGCCGGGGAGCCGGTTTGCACGGCCCTGATGGCTGCCCTGACTGATGCCGCCTCGCCATGATGTGAGATTGCCAAACCGCATGGATACCGCTCGCGTTCCGGTCCTGTTGCTCGTCGAGGACAGTCCCGCCGACGTCAAGATCCTTCAGCGGGCGCTGTCTCAGACGGCCCATCCCGTCGAACTGATCGTCCTCCGCGACGGTCAGGAGGCGGCCGACTACCTGCTGCGCCAGGGGACGTTTGCAGCCCGCGCCGGCTCGATGTGGCGCAGGCCGGACCTGATCGTCCTCGATCTGAATCTGCCGCGTCTGAATGGTCTGGAAGTCCTTGGCCTGATTCGTTCCAGCGCTCAGCTCTGCCTGACGCCTGTGGTCGTGTTATCGACGTCGCGCCAACCCGAGGACGTGCGTCAAGCGTATGCGGGCGGGGCCAACACCTACATCGAGAAGCCGGTCGATTTCAATCATTTCGTGTCCGTCCTGAAGACGCTTCAACAGATGTGGCTTGAAATGGCGGTCCTGCCTCCTCCCACTTCCTGACTCCTCAAGTTCTCCTGTGTGCGATTCGCCCGGCGAGCGGGGGCCGGGAGTGGCC
>JBBRIK010000327.1:0-6454 GCA_038221045.1 Gemmatales bacterium | reverse complement strand
GCCCCTACCCGATCCGGACACAGGGAGGTGATTCATGCCGCCCGAACGTATCCTCGAAGGTCGTCTCCCCCCGCAGAGTCCCGAGGCGGAAAAGTCGGTCCTGGGCAGTATGCTGCGGGACAACAGCGTCATCGGCGACATCATCCATATCCTCCGCACCGAGAGCTTCTACTCCGACGCCCATCAGAAGATCTATCAGGGCATCATCGAACTGTACGACAAGGGCCATCCCGTCGATCTGGTCATGCTGGCGGAGAACCTCCAGCAGAAGGGCCAACTCGAAGACATCGGCCGGGCGGTCTATCTCGCCGAGTTGTGGGATTCCTCTCCGACGGCGGCCAACGGCGAATACTACGCCCGCATCGTCCGCGATCGGTCCGTGACGCGCGACCTGATTCACGTCAGCAACGAGATCCTCCGCGACGCTTACGATCAGGCTCAGCCGGGGGACGAATTGCTTGAGTCGGCAGAGCGGCGTATTCTCGACATCGCTCAGAAGGGCGTCATCGGCCAGACGGTCACCCTGCACGAGGCGCTGAGCGCGGCCTACGACCGCATCGACGCTCGCAACCTCGGCGACCATCAGTCGATCAGCGGCTTATCGACCGGCTTCATCGATCTTGACGAAATCACGGCGGGATTGCAGAACTCCGAGTTGATTATCGTCGCGGCGCGCCCGTCAGTAGGAAAAACGGCGTTCTCCCTTTCGCTTGTCCGCAACATCGTCGTCAACGAATCAGCGGCCGTCTTCTTTGTCAGCCTCGAACAATCGCGGATCGAACTCGCGGAACGTATGCTCTGCGCACAGGCCTATGTTGACAGCCACAAGATGCGCAAGGGGCATCTCAGTTCGGACGACATCCAGAAGCTGATCGAGGCGGGCGGCGTCCTGCGGAGCGCTCAACTCTTCATCGACGACTCGCCGGGCCAGGGGATGCTGCGCATCGCGGCCAATGCTCGCCGTTTGAAGTTGCGAAACAACATCCGTCTCATTGTGATCGATTACCTGCAGTTGATCGAGCCGGACAATCGCCGCGACCCGCGTCAGGAGCAGGTGGCACAGATTAGTCGACGATTGAAGTTCCTGGCTCGAGAACTGCAGATCCCCGTCATCGCCCTGGCCCAGGTCAACCGCGCTTCGGAAGACCGTCAGGACCATCGCCCGCGCCTCGCGGACCTTCGCGAATCAGGCTGTTTGTCAGGTGAGACGCTAATCACACTCGCGGATTCGGGACGGCGAGTGCCGATTCGCGAGTTGGTGGGGCAATCTGGCTTCAACGTCTGGGCGCTCGATGAAGTGACCTACAAACTGAAGCCAGCGGAAGTCACTAATGCCTTCTGCACAGGCCGCAAACCTGTATTCCGGCTCACCACTCGTCTGGGGCGCACCATTCGAGCCACAGCGAACCATAAATTCCGGGCGTTCGCGGGCTGGCAACGGCTTGATGAGTTGAAGGAAGGCGACCGGCTCGCGATGCCACGTCTGATTCCTGCCACGGGCAACCACACGACAATGACTGATGCGGAGGTCGCTCTGATCGCCCACCTGATCGGCGATGGCTGCACTCTCCCGCGTCATACACTCCAGTACACGACGCGCGAATATGACCTGGCGGAGATCGTTGTCAAACTGGTGAAGGAGGTCTTCGGAGACCGAATCAAACCGCGCATCAATCCTGAACGGAAGTGGTATCAGGTCTATCTCTCCGCTACGGAACGACTGACGCACGGGAAGCGAAACCCGATCGCGGAGTGGTTCGATCGCCTCGGCATTTTTGGGCTGCGCTCCTGGGAAAAATACGTCCCGGAAGAGATCTTCTGCCAGCCGAAGGAAGTCATCGGTACGTTCCTCCGTCATCTGTGGGCGACGGATGGTTGCGTCAGAATGCGGCGCGACTCAAATGCGATTTATCCTCAAATCTACTACGCCAGTAGTAGTCTCCGCCTTGCCCGAGACGTTCAACATCTGCTTCTCCACCTGGGCATCAACGCCGTCCTCCGCACAGTCGGGCAGGGAAAGAAGGGACGAGATCAACATCATCTCTGGATCAACGGGCAACAGGATCTGTTGGCGTTCGCAGAGAATGTGGGAGCCGTTGGCAAATACAAGGCAGCCAGCCTCATGGAGTGCCACGCCTGGGCAAGTTCGGTGCACGGGAAGACCAACTATGACGTTGTACCCACTGGGGTTTGGGGACGATACATTCTTCCCGCTCTCACCCGGAAGGGTCTAAAACCGGCTGGCCTGGCTGCTGTTATGGGATCACGCTACTTGACCAAGAGGGGGTTTGATCACAATTTCAGCCGGGACTACTTATCTCGCATCGAACAGGCGTTAGGGGGAGATGAGACGCTGGCCTCTCTTTCCGCGAGCGAAGTCTACTGGGATATCGTTACCTCGATTTCTCCCGATGGGGAAGAGGAAGTGTTCGATTTGACGGTACCCGGTCCGGAAAACTTTATTTGTGGATCCTATTTGTCTCATAATAGTATAGAGCAGGACGCGGATACCGTGATGCTGCTCCACCGCCCCGATCGCTACGAGCCGGGACAGAACGAAGGGCTCGTCGAGGTCATCGTCGCCAAGCAGCGTAACGGTCCCACCGGAGAGGTCAACCTCGCCTACATCAAGCAGTTCATGCGCTTCGAAAACTTCCAGAAACAGGACCCCTTCTCGTCGTGAGTCCCAGGTCGCGTTGTCTTCGGAGGCGGACTCGCATTACAATCCCGTCAGGGGATCGTCCTGCGCGGAGATCGCGGCATGCGCGTCGGCCTCGGACATGATACGCATCGACTCGAAGAAGGCCGGCCACTGCTGCTCGGGGGCGTACTGGTGCCGCACTCACGCGGTCTCGCCGGCCACAGCGATGCCGACGTCGTGCTTCATGCCGTCACCGATGCTCTGCTCGGCGCGGCCGGCCTCGGCGACATCGGCGACGCCTATCCCGACACGGATCCCGTCTGGAAGGACGCCGATTCACGGCTGTTTCTGCGCGAGACGCTCGCTCGTCTGAACCGCGACGGCTGGAGCGTTGTCAATCTGGATGTAATCGTCTTCGCCCAGGAACCGAAGCTCGGACCCGTCAAGGCGGACATTCGGCGTTCGCTGGCCGAACTGCTCGGAATCGACGCCTCCGCGGTGAACGTCAAGGCGAAGACAGGGGAACGCGTCGGCCACATTGGCCGGGCCGAGGCAATTGGGTGTCAGGTCGTTGTACTCATTGATGAAGTGAAAGAGGAGCCCGCAGCGCAAGCAAGAGAGTAAAAACCTTGCTTGCGCTGGGGGCTCGAATGTCGAAGGAATCATTCATGCCTCTGCGCGTCTACAACACACTCACCCGGCAGAAGGAACCCTTTCAGACCGTGCGGCCCGGACAGGTCGGCATGTATGTCTGCGGGCCGACCGTCTACAAGCCGAGCCACGTCGGCCACATGGTCGGCCCCGTCATCTTCGACACCGTCAAGCGCTTCCTCACCTACGCCGGCTACAAGGTCACCTGGGTCGTCAACATTACCGACGTCGATGACAAACTCATCGTCCGCGCGAAAGAGTTGGGGACGACGGTCAAGGAGTTGGCCGAGAAGATGACCGGCGATTACGTCGAGTGTCTGCGCCGGCTCAATGTCATCGGTATCGATCTGATGCCCAGGGCGACCGAACATATCGGCGAGATGATCCAGATGATGCAGGGACTCATCGACAAGGGCCATGCTTACCCGGCCGGCGGCGACGTGTACTTCGACGTGACGCGCGATCCGGACTACGGCAAACTGTGCCATCGCGACCCTTCCCAAATGGAGGCGGGGGTGCGCATCGAGGTCAGCGAGAAGAAACGCAATCCGGGCGACTTCGCCCTGTGGAAGGGATCGAAGCCCGGCGAGCCGGCGTGGGACAGTCCCTGGGGACCGGGACGCCCCGGCTGGCACATCGAATGCTCGGCCATGAGCATGAAGTACCTCGGCCAAACGCTCGACATCCACGGCGGCGGCCTCGATCTTCAGTTTCCGCATCACGAGAACGAACTGGCCCAGTCGGAGTCGTACAGCGAGCAGCCGTTCGCTCGCTACTGGATGCACAACGGCCTGATGCGGATTCGCAAAGAAGCCGGGAAGATCGGCGGCCGCGGACAGGCAGCGCAAGGCGACGAAGAACCTGAGAAGATGGGAGGATCGCTCGGCAATGCGATCAATGTCACGGAGGTCCTTGCGCGATACGAGGCAGAGACCCTTCGCATGCTTCTGCTCAGCACCCACTACCGCAGTCCCATCGAATACGGCGACGAACGGCTTGCCGAGGTGCGACGGTCGCTCGAAGGCTTCTATCGCTTCTTCGAGCGCTATCAGCGCATCACCGGCGAAAGCCTCCACTCCCTAAGCGTCTCCGCGACGGTGGCCGATAGCGGGGCGAAAGCCCTCTCGCAGACGTCTCCTTGGCGCGCCGCCTGGCAAACATTCCTCGAACACATGGAAGACGACTTCAACACGGGCGGCGCGGTCTCGATACTGTACGAATTACTGAACAAACTGAATCGCTTCGCCGATGAGAAGAAGGTCGAGACAACGAAGACGGCGGAAGACGTTGCGGAGTTGAAACGCGGAGCAATGGTGTTGCGCGAGTTGGCACAGATCCTCGGACTGTTCCACGAAGCAGTTGCGGCGAAGGGCGGCAACGATGAGGTGGTCGCGGGTCTGATGAAGTTGCTGATCGATCTTCGCAACGAAGCGCGTAAGTCGAAGAACTACGCGATGGGCGATCAGATCCGCAATCGCCTCAAGGAGTTGGGCATCACTCTTGAGGATCGCGCCGGCGAGACAGGCTGGCGTCTGGGGTGAGACAGTCTGGTTGACTGACCTCTTTCAACGCGAGAACCTCGCCATGACACACTGGCTGCCCATTCGATATCGCGACTTCTGGGATGTTCCTCGAATCTTCCTCGTCCAACTTGAAGGTCAGTCCATCCTATTCGATTGCCGTTTCGACGAGGTGAAAGAAGACTATCCGGATCGCTATCAGATTTATCTGCTTCCCGCGCTGACGGAGTCCGAACTGGCCGGTTCGTGGGATGGACTGGCCGATCGCGCGAGCCACCGCGCCGCCGAGATCGCCGTGAGCGAGGTTCGTTTCGATCAGACCAGCCGACAGGCTATCGATGGCTCCATCCTCGACAAACTGATGGCAAAACAGCGGAGTGACTGATTCCTCTTCTCATTCACGATGTCAGGGAGCAAGCATGTTCCGTATCCTCGGCATCGATCCTGGCCTGCAAATCACCGGCTACGCCGTCCTCGAACTCCGGCCCGATCGCCCTCACGTCTGCGAAGCGGGCATCATCAAATCCTCCGAAGGCCGGCGCACAACCGACCTCGCTCCCCGCCTCGTTTCTCTGTACGATGGTATAGTAGAGATCATCGAGCAGTATCAGCCGCAAACGATGGCGATGGAGCAACTGTACGCTCATTACAATCACCCGCGCACCGCGATTCTGATGGGCCATGCGCGCGGGGTGATCTACCTCGCGGCCGCTCAGAAGGACATGCCGGTCATCAGCTATGCCGCGACGCGGATCAAGAAAACGATTACCGGACATGGACGGGCGAGCAAGGAGCAGATGCAGCAGGCCATCATGAGCGAATTGAGACTGCCGAAACTGCCGGAACCGCACGACGTCAGCGACGCCCTGGCGGCAGCGCTGTGTCACTATTACCTCCAGAAAACGCCGGCGCGAGGAGCATCATGATTACGCGGATCACCGGGAGCATCAATCGCGTCCTCGATGAGGAAGTGCGTCTGCAAGTCGGCGACATGGAGTATCAGGTCCTGATCCCGGAGTTCATCCGCCGCACCTTGCAGGGCCGGCTCGGTCAGGAAGTCAATCTCTACACCAACCACTTCTTCGAGGGCAATCCGATGCAGGGACGCGTCGTCCCGCGTCTGGTTGGGTTCCTCACCGAGATCGAGCAGGAGTTTTTCGACCTGTTCTGCACCGTCGATAAGGTCGGCACGCGCAAGGCCCTCAAGGCCCTCGTCAGGCCGATTCGCGAGATCGCCAACGCCATTCAGCGCCAGGACGCCAAATGGCTGACGACGTTGCCGGGCGTCGGCGCGGCGACGGCGGAACAGATCGTCACCACCCTCAAGCGCAAGGTGACGCGCTACGCCCTGGGCAGTGAGACGGCCGAGACGGAAGAGGGAGCGCCGACGCCGTCGGCGGTCGTGTCGGGCAGCGTCGTCGAGGACGCCTATCAGGCTCTGATGGCGCTGGGACACAGTCCCCTCGAGGCGCGTGCCCGGCTCGACCGCGTCCTGACCCCAGGGCGGACGTTCAACTCGGTCGAGGAAATCATCACGGAGATTTACAAGCAGAAGTGACCGCGACCTGTCCCCCCTCGCCCCTATCCTGGGGAGAGGGGTTGGGGGTGAGGGGAGAAGCGCGGAACGTAAACACCCCTCACC
>JBBRIK010000326.1:0-6458 GCA_038221045.1 Gemmatales bacterium | reverse complement strand
CGAAGTCCTCGACCAGACCTCTGCTCGGTTGCCCGTTCGCTGCCCCGTGGACGGGCCGGCCCGAACGCTCCTCGGTCGCGTCTCATTTGTCCAGGCCGTGTGCTGGATCGGGGCGGCCCTTGCCGACGCCCTCGACTACGCTCACCAGCGCGGCCTCGTTCACCTCGACGTCAAGCCCTCGAATGTGCTGCTGACCAACGACGGCCAGCCGATGCTGCTCGACTTCCACCTGGCCTGCCATCCGTTGCGTCCCGGCGAGGTGATGCCCCCTTTCGTCGGTGGAACGCTCCTGTACATGCCGCCCGAGCAGCACGAGGCCATGACCGCCGCCCGCGCGGGCCGCTCGATGGACAGGCCGCTCGATGGACGGGCCGATCAGTTCGCCCTGGCCGCCTCGCTCTATCAGGTCCTCAGCGGCCAGTTGCCCTTCAGGCCGAGTGTCTATCCTCCTCTGCACACGCTCAATCCTCAGGTGTCGCGCGGCCTGTCCGATCTCATCCATCGTGCGCTCTCCCACGAGGTCAAGGATCGTTATGCCGACGCCGCCTCGTTCGCGGCCGACCTGCGCCGTCATCTCGCCGATCAGCCGCTGAAGGGAGTCCCGAATCGCGACCGGGGCGAGCGCTGGCGGAAGTGGCGGCGGCGAAAACCGCTCGCCTTCAGTCGAATCGCCATGCTGCTGGCCGTCCTCGGCGCCGCCTTGGCCGTCGCGGTCAGCACCGCGCTTTTCCTGCGCCAGCAACAGCAGCAGGCGGAAACCGCGCTGGCCGAGGGCCAGGTGCATTTGCGGCAAGGCCGGCCCACCCAGGCCGTCCCCGTCCTCCAACGGGGCCTGCATCTCGCCGAGAGCGTGCCGTTCACATCCACTCTGCGGCGGGAGTTGACGGAGCAGGTCCACGAGGCGGAGCGGGCGGCGGCGGAACAGCAGCGGCAACAACTGGCGGTCGAGCTGCATGGATTGATCGAGCAGGTCCGTTTTCTGCATGGAAGCGAGCGCTTGCCCGCTGAGGCGGAGACCTTCGCTGTTCGCTGTGCCGCGCTGTGGGAAAGGCGACGGCAAGTGCTGGAGGTCATTGGGGATCGCGAGGAAGTCCGCCGCGATCTGCTCGACCTTGCTTTATTGCATGCCGATCTTTCGGTGCGTCGAGCGAGCGAGGCAGAAGAAGAGAAGAGCCGGCGGGCGGCGCTCTCACTTCTCGATGAGGCGGAACGACTGCTGGGTCCGAGTCATGTCCTGTATCGCGAACGGCAGCAGCATGCCGCCGCGCTGGGACTGTCCGAGGTCGCGGTCCGGGCGGCGGCGCTGGCGGAACAGACCCCGCCGCGCACGGCGTGGGAACATTACGCCCTGGGCCGTCTGCTGCTGCGCCAGCAGACACTCCTGGGTGGAGTGTTGAGTACGCATGGGGGAGGACACTCTCTCTTGCTGGGGATCAACGCCCTGGCTGCTCACGCGATCCTCGAAAGAGCGGTGAGGCTGGAGCCGGGCGGGCTGTGGCCGAACTTCGTTCGAGGACAGAGCGCCTATCTGCTCGGCCGTCATGTCGAGGCGGTCACCGCCTTTAGCGTCTGCATCGGGGCAGCGCCGAAACAGGCGGTATGTCACTTCAATCGAGCGCTGGCGCGAGCCGCCCTGGGACAGGAGAAATCGGCCCTGGAGGATTTCGAGCAGGCACGGCGATTGGATGCGAGCCTGACCAGACGAGAAGCCGCGATATGGTTCAACCTGGCGCGGGGTTGTCTGGCGCGTGAGAGTGAAGCCCGACGCTGCCTGAACCGCGCCCTGGCCTGTGACCCCACCCACGGAGCGAGCCGGGAGATGTTGCGCGGGTTGCCCTGAGCCGCACCATCGGTTCGCAGAGCGCGGCGAACTGCCGCGCTTGCAGGACGACGCGAAGTATTAGGTCGTCAGAGAAGAAACGCACACCTTCTTGTAGCCGAAGTCGCCAGACAACGATCTGTCCTCGGACCAGGCAAACTTTGATGGCGGTGTTCCCGCTGGCAACGCACCGAAGGGGACGTTCCTGCAGCGGACCACGAAGGTAGGCTCCTATCCGCCGAACAAGTTAGGCATCTTCGACATGCATGGCAACGTTGCCCAGTGGTGTGGGGACCTCAAGGATGACCAGGGATTGCCGAGTCGGGTGAAGCGGGGATCCCCTTGTTGTTACCAGGGTCCCGGCTGCGGGGCGGCGACCCGCATCGCTCTCGCGCCAACGGCGGCGTCGGGGGTTCACAGTGTGGGCTTCCGTCTGGTCCGCGTCCCGGCGGCAGGCAACCTCGCGCCGTAGCACAAGAACAGCATCGGCATGGAGTCCACCCTCGTCGATTTCCTGGCACGGTCGTCATGGCGATGATACCATCGATCTGCCCGTTCTGACGGAACCCAGTGCAGGACACGCACCTCTGCTCCAATGTCTCGAACACCCGCGAGGACGTTATGCGTCCGTCCCTTCCGCCATGCCTGCGTCTGTCCGCCTGGGCAGTGATTCTGGTCATCTGGATCCTGTCTGCCGTGATTGGCCGTCCGGCTCAACCTCCTCCTCCCGGCGACACGATGAAGCCGATGGAGATGAACAAGGTCGAACTCCACCGGCTCAAGAACGAGGACCTGCTGAAGCAGGCATCCACCATCCACGAAAAAGCTGCCCAGGATTACCTGGCCGCCGCGAGGGCGCTCGCCAGCGTCGAACTTCTCCTCGAAGAGGCCGCGCGGCCTGCCGATGCGCCCGTGGAGGAGAAACCGTCGCCCAAACCTGCTGACCCGACGGCCGAGACCAAGGCGCAGGCGGCCGTGGATGCTACCAGGCTCAAGCAGGAGGCCGCCCGCCGGCAACTCAAGCTCGTCCAGGCACGCAAGGGGCTGCTCGACCGGCTGTCAGCAGCCCTTGACGCGGGTCAGACCGCCGGCGTCGCCTTCCTCAATGCCCTCGACGATCTCAAACCCTACGCGGTCGAAATCGGGCTGCGCGTGAAGGATGGCACACTACCCAACGCCAAGGCCCCTCCGGAGTTCGCAGCGGAGGCCCTCACAACGAAGCGGAAGAACCTCGCCGCCGACCAGGAGATGCGGAAGGAGAAAGCGGAGAACGCTCGCAAGGCCCTGGCCGCGATGGTCAAGACGCTGGAAGAGGCGAATAAGGGCAGCATGGCCGCCGAGGCCGAGGTCAACCAGGCGGGCAAGGCGCTGGCTCAGGAACAGAAGCGGCTCGAGATGGAAAAGACGCACCGCCACAAGAGTACGGACGCCATGCTGGCTGACCTCGCCCGGCTGATCGAGGAGGGCGAGGGACTCAAGGGCGCTTACGAGTTGGCCCTGTCGCGCTTCAACACGCGGGCCGCCGACGCTGTCCGACTCCGCAAGGCCCTTGAGGCGCTTAAACAGCCCGAGGTCAAAGTGCCGCGGATCACCCGCGCTGAGGATGTCGAGATCGCCGCCCGGTCGATCCAGGAGCTGATCGACTTTTACTCCGCGCGGATCAAGGCGATCGAGAACCTGCGGGCCGCACTGGTCATCCTGGGCCGTCAAGGAGGCGAGTTCGAGGCGGATGCTGCCGTCTCATCGGAGCACCTGTTCCAGACGAACGTCGTCGCCGGGCTGCTCGGCAAGGCAGGTGTGGCGGAGGACCGCTTCCCGGATGGCGGACAGCCGAAGCGCGTCGCCGCCGCGGCCGAACGGCAGGCGAAATCCGCCGCCGAGGTCCTGGCCGCGACGGAAAAGGTCAAGGCGGAACTCGTTGCTCTCGACAAGCAACTCGCCGAGGCCAGGCAGGCATCCGAGCTGGCGGCAAAGCAACTGGCCAACCTAAAGCAGTCCCAGGCCTTCACCATCGCCGCTCTGAAGTGGGAAGGGCAGCTCAAGGGAATGAACGCCGCCCAGGTGGTCGAACTGTTCCTCCGGGGCCGGCAAGACCTGGCCGCCGGGCTGGAGAAGCTCAAGACCGACGAGGCTGCTTCCAAAGAAGCCGCTGCCTCCGCGACGGAAACGCGGGCCAAACTCGACGGCCTGAAGGACACCTTCCTCCAGCGAGCCGAGGAACAAGGACAGGCCGAGCATCAGAAGATCCTCGGCGAGTTGCGCAAGGCGGCCGGGCTTGACCGCGTGGCCCGCGATGCCCCACCCATGACGACAGGCGAGCCGAAGAAGCCGGAAGGAGACAGGAAACCCGAGCCGGAGAAGAAAGCCCCGCCCGACGCCCGGCCCGAGTTGGAGAAACTGACCGATAATCTCTCCACCTTGCAGCAACTCCTCGCCGCGCGTGTGCGGGTGATCGAGGAACGTGAGGAGCGAAAAAAAGAGTTGCTCACCGCTCTGGACAACCTGGAAAAGAAGACGGCGGCGCACAACGCTACTCTGGCCGAGGCTCGCCGGCTCGCCCTGCAACTCAACTCCGCCGCCACCGATCTGAAGAAGCGACTGGGCAAGGGGGAGCTGCCGGGCGACAAGGTCCCCGATGGAGTGACCGAGGCGCTGCGCGTCGAGCTGCGCACCCGGCTCGACGCCGAGGCGGCCGGTGCACTGACCGTCCTCGCCCAGGTCGAGCAGGAGCGCGAACAACTTCGCCGCCTCGACCCCGACGCCGACACTTTCAAGGCCGCCACCAGCGAATTGCTCGACCTGGTCGGCCAGGAACTCGATCTGCTTGCCGACATGAAGAAGCTGGAGGGCGAGTACCGCCGGGCGAAAAAGGATCGTCCGCCGTCCGAGATCAAGCGACTCGACCAGGTCGCCGCGGATCGACAGTCGGCCGACGGCTCCGCGATGGACGTGCTGCTCGGCATCGGCTCGTCGAGGACCGCGAAGTCTCTCGACGAGTTGCTGGAGGCCTACTATCAGGAATTGATCGAGATCGAGGACAGGGACGGCAACCTGAAGAGCCAGAAGGAAAAGGTCGAGCGGCTCCTCGATCTGACCCGCCGGGAATCGGCCGCGGTGACGAAGGCCCTGCCTCTGCTGGCGAAACAGGGCGGCCGGCTGCTGGCCATCCAGGAAGAGGAAACCGTCCTAACCCACGCCCGACTCAGACCGGAGCAGGCGGACGAACTCCTCAAGGCCTATCAGACGAAGACCGGCCGGCTGCTGCCCAGGCCGGTGCCGGTGGGGGAGAAGGAGAAGGCGGAGAAAGTGGCCGAGATGGCCGAGGAGTTGTTTCGGCTGCAGGCGCGGGTGGAGGCGATCCGGAAGTGGGACGAGGTCCTGGCCGCAAGGCTGGCGCCGGCCGGCATCAAGGCCGAGGCCGGCCACTATCAGGAGGAGTTGGCCCGGTTGAACGCGACGACTGCGGCCAATACCCGGCGCGTCGCCGCCCTGACCGGGATCGAGTCGCCCGAGCCGGGCCAGGTGACCGGCGGCGAGATCGGCAAGACGCGGCAGGAACAGAGGAAAGCACGGCTCCAGGGGTTGAAGCACATTGCCATCAAGATCGCGATCATTCTGCTGGTTGCGTTTCTGCTGCCGCGCGTGCTGATCCGGCTGCTTCGTCGCGCCTTCGCCGGAGAGAACTCCGGACTGGTGCTGTCGGCGCTGCGCATGTTCCTCAGGGCCGGGGTGAGTGTGACCGCGCTGGCGCTAATCCTGTGGACGCTGGGCTTCGACGTGACCGCGATCCTGGCTGGCCTGGGCATCGGCGGCCTGGCGATCGGCCGGGCGGCGCAGCCGATGATCGCCGACGTGATCGCCGCCATGGTCATCTTCGCCGAGGGGAGGTTCAAGATCGGCGACGTGATCAAGCTCGGCGACGGGGAGCCGGCCAAGGTCACCGGACTGAGCTGGCGTTCGACCCAGTTGCTCAACGCCGACGGTCTGGTCGTCCACGTTCCGAACCGGATGGTGACGGAGAACATGGTGCAGAACCTGACGCGGGCCGGACAGACCTACGACGGCCTGGACGTGACCGTGACGACGGAGCGTGAGGTGAGCAAGGTGCTGGCGGTGATTCATCAGGCGCTGGAGGAGTGTCACTATCTGACGGCCGAGCACGGTGTCTCGGTCAGGGAGTACACGCAAAAGGGAGAGACGAAGGTAGGGCGGTATCGGTTTTCGTGGTTGATCAAGGACTACGACGGGCGGAACAAGGCTCGCGACGAGGTCTTCGCGCGGATCAGCGGGGGCCTGGCCCACGAGGATTTGAAGGGGACCGAGGTCACCCTGGCGTGACGCTCTTGACTCCATCCCGTGAGATCCGAAACGGTGTTCGCAGACATCTGTTGAGGCTTGTTGTCGTCTCTACGATCCTGGTTTGTATCATGGTAGTTCCTGGATTGTCTTCAGGCAGGAGCCGATGTCTTGCATGGCGGCATCCGACAGGTAGCCGATGGTCCGCAGCACGCGCAGTTGTTCAAATGTCACGATGTTAATGCAGGATGCCACGCAGACCTTGTTCAGACCTGATGCGACTTCGACCGCCGGGTCCAGCACCACTTCCGTACCCGGGATACCGTGCCGGGTTCCCGTGATC
>JBBRIK010000325.1:0-6462 GCA_038221045.1 Gemmatales bacterium | reverse complement strand
CCACCGTCGCGATGGCCAGGACGTGCCGCACGCGCGAGACGCGAAAAGCCAACACGTCGGATCGCGTGAAGTGAGGATACATCTTCTCCAGCGCCGATAAGAATTGCTCCTTGATGGCTTCGTCGCTCTGCTCCAGAAACGGATCGTCCGGCGTGACGTACTTCGGCAGGTAGACCAGACAATTTCCGCCGAGTTCTTCTCGTTCGACCAGTGCTGTCGTCTCGATGACGGCGGTAAAGGGGACCCAACTCTCCGTGATGTTCGTGACGTAATAGCCAGCGAGTGGCTGCTTCAACAACAGTGACGCGCAGACGATGCCCTGATAGCGAATTCCGCGCAACCGCTCGCGTTCGTCCGCATTCAGTCCCTCGCAGAGCTTCTCGGCGACGGGTGCCGGCGACGTGACCACGACGCCGTCGAAACCCTCGCGCTCGCCGTCCACTGTCTCGATCCAGTTTTGTTCGTCCTCGCGCTCGATGCGCGCCACGCGCGTCCCCAGCCGGAGCGTGACCCCCTCCTGCCGCAACTGCTCGCCGAAACGTTCGAGGATGCGAGCGTAGCCGCCCCGGACGTAGCCGAACATCTCCTTCTTGAGTCCCGTCCTGCGGGCGGCATACATGCGGGCGATGATGGCCCAGATGAAGGCGGCCGAGGCGTGCTGGTAGTTCTCGCCGAGCTTCGCGCGCAACAGAGGCAGCCAAATCTTCTCGAAGGTGTTGCGCCCCGACCAGCGCCGCAGCCAATCCGTCACCAGCACCTTTTCGAGGCGCTGCCAGCGCTTGATCTTCGAGGCGTAGAAGATGGTCCAGCCGAGACGGAACTTGTCGATCAATCCCAGCGGAGGAAAGCGCAAAAACTCGAGCGTGTTCGACATCGAATAAAGCTTGCCATCGGTGTAGAAGCCGGTCTTCGTCTCCTTCCAAACCAGTTCGTCCTCCAGCCCAAGCTCAGTGAGCAGGCCGCGCAGATGGGTGTCGGACAGAAGAGTCACATGGTAGTGGCGATCCCAGGTCACGTCGCCGAGTTGCCAGGCGGACGCGAGGCCGCCCAGTTCGTTGGCCGACTCGAAAAGCGTGACGCTCTTGCCCTCGCGCGTCAGCCGCTGGGCGAGCCTCATGCCGAGCAGGCCCCCCCCGACGACTGCCCAGCGTTGATCTGACGTAATCATGTGGATGCCGTCTCCAGGGTCAGGACAGCAGTCTCTCGTTTGCGGAAATGTGTCAGATTGCGATCAAGGAAGCGAATCGCGAGTCCCGCTTGCCGGGCGAACCCTTGCAGTTCTTCGCGTCCGGGGCGATAGAGCGAGCGGACGTGTTCGGCCTTCTGATAGCGCTTGCGCGTGGCGAGGACGTTGCGGATCGCTCGCAGGAGATAACCGCGGCGGATGCTGAAACGCACGAGCGACAGCAGATCTCTGACGGCACTGTGGCCGGGAGGGATGAGGTCCGACAGGACGATCTGTCCTCCGGGAGCGAGCAACTCGCGCCAGCGCCGCAGCCAGCCTGCCAACTCATCGGGAGTCATGTATTGCACGACGCTGTTGACCAGCACCAGGTCGAGCTTGCAGCCAGGATAATCGACGGGATCGAGAAGCTTGACGTTGGGTTGGCGCGCGAGACGAGCCGCCGCATGACGCCGCATCGACGGGGCCGCGTCCCACAGGAACAACTCGCCGACGCGCGGGGCCAACGATTCGGCGACGAATCCGTAGCCGCAGCCGAAATCGAGGACGCGCATCGATGGCGTCAGCGGAAACGCGGCCAACAGATTGCGAACGTACTCCTCCGCCTCGGGATGAAACAGCAACTGCCCCTCGGGCAGCTCTTCCCAGTACGACACCCAGACGTCCGCGGCCGACATGCTTCATCCTTTACTCGGCAGGAGACGACGTGGAGGAAGGCGTCTCGACGACGTTTCCGTCGCGAATCGCATACCCCAGTCCACAAGCGATGCAGGTGATGCCCGCGTGATCGGGGACCTTGCCGTCTTCCAGACGCAACAGCGGCTCGCCACAACGGCACACCAGACCGACCGAGCGGGCCGGACTGCCGAGGACAAGGTGAAAATCCGGCACCGAGCGCGTGACGATCGACCCCATGCCGACCATCGCGAAGCGGCCAATCGTCAGATCGCTGCCGATCCGGCTGCCCGCGCCAAGGGTCGCTCCCGCGCGAACCAGCGTCTTGCGAGAGTGTTCGTCCGGGTCCGAGGAGCGCAACTGCTTCAGATTTGTTGTCGTGGCGCGGGGGAAGCGGTCGTTGGTGAAGATCGTCCCGGCACTAATCATCACGCCGTCCTCGATCGTGACGCCCGCGCAGATATAAACGAAGGCGTTGATCTTGACGCGATGCCCGATGATGACGTCGTAGGCGATGTAGCTCTTCTCACCGACGATGCACTGCTCGCCCAGGCGGGTGCCGTGGCGAATGTGGACATTATCCCAGACGGCGCTGCCCTCGCCGAGGACGACGTCGTTCTCGATGAGGGCGGTCGGATGGATGCGAACGCTCATGCCGGCTGTCCCGCGGGTTTGCGCCGATTCGGCACGACAGTCCAGTGAGGCCGGCCCATCGAACGATAAGCGGCCTTGACCACCTCGACCGACGCCAGGGCATCGTCGGAAGTAATCAGCAGTTTTTCCTCGCCGCGAACGGCGCGGGCGAAGTTGGTCAACTGGCTGCGGAACGCCTGCACCTTGTCGTAGCCCTTGCCGAAGACCACCCAATCGGCATTGCGGTAGAGGCGATACTTCGACTCTTTCCAGCCGACCTGCAAGGTGCCGGTCGATCCGTGAATCGTCAGGAAAGCGTCCTGCTCCTTGTTGATGCTCCACGACAGGTCGATGCTACCCAGCACGCCGCCGGCGCTGCGGACATAGATGCGAACGGTGTCCTCGACCGGCAGTTGCTGCACCCGTTTGCCCTCGACGGCCTGGACGTCGGCGAGCGGCCCGAGGAAGTAGCGCATCAGATCGACGGAGTGTGTGCCGTTGTCGATGAGGACGCCGCCGCCGCTGACGGTCGGGTCCGCGTTCCAGCGGTCCTTCATCTCGACGCGCGAGGCGAAGACGTTCTCGAAGAGGACGATCTCGCCGAGCGTACCGGACTGGACAATCTCGCGTGCCTTGATGACGTCGGTCACATAGCGGAACTTCGACGCCATCGTCAGCACGACGCCTGACGTGCGGGCCGTGCGGATCATGGCCCTGGCGCTTTTGGTGTCGAGACAGAACGGTTTCTCGCAGAGGACGTGCCGGCCCGCTTTCATGAACAGCGTGGCCAGGCCGCGATGCGTCGTCGGCGGAGTACAGAGGATGGCGGCCTCGACGCCGTCGCCTGCGGCGAGCATCTCCTCGACGGAGGCGTAAGCGGGACAGCGGAGCGTCTCGCCCATTCGGTTCGCGGCGACAGGGTTCGTATCGACGGCGGCGACAGCCTTGAGTTCCTCGGAACTGCCGAACGCCTGGGCATAGGTTTGAGCGATTCGCCCCGCGCCAACGAGAGCGCAGCGCAGTGGTGTGGTCATGGTGGTTCTCTTGGTTCCACCGCTTGCGGCGTAGCGGATGCGCCCGCTAAGCCGCAAGCGGTCGTCAGTTCAAGCGCGAAGCGCAATCCCGGAGGGTCGTGGCGATGTAGTCCACATGGTCGTCGGTGTAGCACTCATTCCAGGGTAGCACGAGAACGCCTTCGAGGCCGGCGAAGGTGCCGGGGAATCGCTCCGGCGTGTAATCGACCGCCTCGGGCCGGGCCAGCGTGAAGGGCCAACGGCTGGTGCCGAACGTCCTCTGATCGCGGAACACGGCACACTGAAAAGCCGGCTTCTGGATGTAGCGCGGGGCCGAGGCGATCCCTCGCTCTGTCAGCAGCTTTCCAAGCGCCGGCGAGCCGCCCTTGATGACGGCCCCATCGACGCGCACACAGTACTTCCACCAGGTATGCTCCGCACGCTCATCGACCCAGGGCGTCTCGATGCCGGGCAGGTTTGCCAGATGTTCCGTCAGCCGTTCGGCCAGTTCCTGCCGTTTGCGGACGATGTCCTCCAGCTTGGCCAGCTGCGCGCTGGCGACCGCTCCTTGCAACTCCGTCATGCGATAGTTCAGGGCGCAGAAATAGTGATCCGGCTGCGGATCGCCATAGCCCCAGGCCTTGTTGACGAACAGGTACATGCGCCGGGCCAGGGCCGGATCGCTGGTGATGACCAGCCCGCCCTCGCCGGTCGTGATGTGCTTGCCCTGCTGCAACGAGAAGCAGCCGATCGTCCCGAAGGTGCCAACAAGCCGATCGTCGAAACGGGCCAGGAACGATTGCGCGCAATCTTCGATGACCGGCAGCTTGCGCGAGCGCGCCAGGCTCATGATGCTGGCCATGTCGCAGGGATTGCCGAACAGATGCGTGACGACGATCGCCTTCGTCCGCTCGCTCAGCCGGGCCGCGATGGTCTCGGCCGTCAGGTTGTACGTTTTCGGATCGACGTCAGCGAAGACGGGAATCAGCCCCTGATAGAGCAGCGGCGTCAGGGCACCCATGTCGGTGATCGGCGTCGTGATGACCTCGTCGCCCGGTTCCAGATCGAGGGCCGCGAAGCCGGTGTGCAGGGCGGCCGTGCCGGCGGAGCAGGCGTGACAGTGCGGCACGCCCATCAGGGACGCGAAGCCCATTTCGAGCCGCTTGACCATCTGCCCCTTGGTGCTGGTCAGGGTGCCAGAGCGGATCGCTTCCACGAGGGCGTCGATCTCTTCATCGCCAAGCGTGCGACCAGTCGCGTCCTGATCCGATGGCAGAGGCAGGAGGTCCGGCAGGACGGCGGGAATGGTCATGCGTGAGTCTCTTGAGCAGGATGAGTTTCAGGTTGGGCCACGGGTTTGTCGCTGCCGCGGAGCCGCCGCCAGAGTAGCCGGCTCATCAAGCGGAGATGTCCGAAAATGGTGCGGATCGTCTTCATCTTCGAGCGGCCAAGCATGCGCACTTCGAGGACGGCAGGCATCTCCACCACGCGCGAACCGCTCAGGATCATCTTGCCGAGCAGTTCCGCGACGCCGAGGAAGCCCGTCTCTCGGACGTCGAGTTGCAGCACTTTGCTCTTGCGGTAGAGCCGGAAGCAGGACGTGTAGGTGTAGAGCTTTTGCGGCAACACCCGGCGATAGAGCCAGGAGGAGGACTTCGACAGGAACAATCTCCAGCCCGGCACGTTGCGGACCTGACCGAGCGGGTGGTAAGGCGAGGCGGTGACGACATCAACGTCGTCGGTGAGCAGCGCCACCAGACGAGCGATTTCGTGCGGGTCATAGGTGCAATCGCAATCGATGGAGCAGACCAGTTCCGTCGGCGCGTTGCGGATGCCGGTGAGGATGGCGGCCGTCACGCCGCGGTTCGTCTCGTGATGCACAATCTTCGCGTCGGGCCAACCTCCAAAGATGCCATGGAGTGCGGCCGCGGTGCCGTCCTTGCTGCCGTCGTTGACGAAGACGAAATGCAGGTCGTGGTCCTTGCCCAGCCGCCGGCGGACGCTCTTGAGCGTGTTGGCCAGGTACGGCAGTATCAGTTCCTCGTTGTAGCAAGGGATGACGACGCTCAACGGCGTTTTCGGAGTGTCCGATTGCTCCGCCGTTCCTGGCTCGGCCGGCTCCTCCTCCATCGTGAGCAGCGAGGAGGAGGGACTCCAGGAACGTGTTCGCTCGACGTTCTGAATCCCCTCCGAAGGAGAAGCCAACGCGGTGTCGAGCTTCAGGAACTGAGCGGCACTGGTGAACGTGTAACGCTCGAAATAATACTCGAGCATCGTCTGCATCTTGTGCAGGTTGCGATAGTGGCGAATGTGCGTGAGCCAGCTGGCGGACGAGATCTTCGGCTGTTCCGGGTCCAGTTCCCAGACGTGAAAATACATGACGAACGGAACGTCGTAGTGTTGGTGCCAGCGTCGGACGGCCCGGCGTACAAGCCAGTGCGGGAACTGGCGGAAGTAGTTGCCCCCGCCGATGGGGACGGCCCAGCGCCACAGCCGAATCGTCGAGATCGGCAGCTCCCAGAGCTTCCGTTCGCCGGCAGTGTGCTGGTGTGCGAAGCGCCGCCAGGGTTCGTCGGCGAACTGGCGCAGGCGCGGAGCGATGCTCGAATCGTAGGCATAGCCTTCCTGGGCCAGTACGTCGAGCGCCCACAGGTCGGATGGTCCGAGCCAGCCGTCAGCCATGCGATAGCCGAGGACGCGCGTGCCGGACGCCATCTCCAGCGCCTCGCGCGTCCGGGTCAGGTCCTCGCGGAACTCCGCCGGCGTCAGCTGCAAGGTATTGCGATGGTAGTAGCCCTTGCTGGCGATCTCATGACCGCGCTCCGCCACCCGCCGGACCAACTCGGGGTAGCGATCCGCGATCCAGCCGAGGACGAAGAAGGTCGCCTTGATCTGATAGCGGTCGAGCAACTCCAGCGTCCGCTCGGTGTTCTTTTCGAGCCGGGTCTCGAAGCGATA
>JBBRIK010000324.1:0-6468 GCA_038221045.1 Gemmatales bacterium | reverse complement strand
GAATGATCTCGATGTGCCAGTGATAGTGCGGCAAGGGCTGCGTGTCAAAGGGAGCCGTGTGGATGATGTAGTTGTAGGCCGGCTTGTCCAGACCGACTTCGAGCTTCAACAGCAGCGTCTTCAGCACCGTGCCCAGCTCATCGACTTCTTTCTTCTGAATGTTCTCGTAATGGCTCGAATGGTTCTTCGGCAGGATCCACATCTCGAAGGGGAAGCGGCTGGCGTAGGGCACGAAACTGACGAAATTGGCGGAATCGATAACGATCCGCTTCTCGGATGTCAGCTCCTGATGGATCATGTCGCAAAAGATGCAGCGGCCTCGATAGTTGAAGAACTCCAGCGAGCCGGACATCTCTTCCCAGACGTTGATCGGCACGATCGGCGTCACGATCAACTGCGAATGCGTGTGTTCCAGCGACGCGCCCGCCGCCGCGCCGACATTCTTGAACACCATGCCGTAAACCAGCCGGGGGTCCTTCTTGATATCGACGAGACGATCGTGATAGACCCACAGCACCTCGCGGATATTCTCCGCCGAGAGATAGGCCATGTTCGTCTCGTGATGGGGACACTCGATAATGACCTCGTGCGCCCCGATCCCGTTCATCTTGTCGTAAATGCCCTCGCCGCGCTTCTGCAAGTCGCCTTCGATTTGCAGGGCGGGGAACTTGTTGGGAACGACTCGCACGCGCCAGCCCCGGTCGTTGGGATACGAGGCATGATCGCGATAGGAGAGGATCTCGCGCGGCGTCTGAAGTTCACTGCCCTCGCAGAAGGGGCAGGGCGTCCCGGCGTCCGGCGGCTGGTCGATACGGATCGGCAGAGGCCGGCGGGCGCGGTCCGTGGCGATGATGACCCAGCGACCGACAATGGGGTCCTTACGCAGTTCCGGCATCGGCAGGCTCCGCAGTTGTTGATCGGAAAATGCGAAGAAGGAAGGGGTCATCGATGGTAATGATGAATGATGAACGATGAATGATGAATGATGAAGTAAAGACAAAACCCAGGAACCGATTGATTGCCGGTAGTTGTCTTTCATTCATCATTCATCATTCATCGTTCATCATTTCCCACAGAGGCGTTCATAGAGCTGCTCGTAACCGGCAGCACTTCGGTCCCACGACCAGTCCTGGGCCATGCCGTTCCGCATCAACTGACGCCATGCTTCGGGCTGTTGACGATACAACTGCAAGGCTCGCTTCACCGCCTCATAAAACGCCCCGGACCAGGGCGGATTGAAGCGAAAGCCCGTCGCCGTCCCATCCGCCAGCGTCGCCGGCGTGCAGTCCGTTACCGTGTCCGCCAGTCCACCTGTCGAGCGTACGACTGGCGGCGTCCCATACCTCATACTATACAACTGATTCAGACCCGATGGCTCGTACTGGCTCGGCATCAGGAACATGTCCGCTCCCGCCTCGACCAGATGGGCCAGACCTTCATCGAAGCCGATGTACAAGCCCAGACGGTCGGCATGGCGCTTCTGCATCTTCACCAGGGCGTTCTGATGGTGCTGATCGCCTTCGCCAAGGACGACGAGTTGACAGCCCTGATCGAGGAAGCCGGGAATCGTCTGCACGATGAGATCGATGCCCTTCTGCTCCACAAGCCGGCTCACTACCCCCAGCAGCGGCGCGCGCGCATCCCGACGCAGGCCGAAACGCTCTTGCAGTGCCGCCTTACATGCGGGCTTGCCCGGAGTCAGGGCGTCTGCACTATAGTGGGCCGGCAGATAGCTATCGGTCGCGGGGTCCCAGTCGGTGTAATCGACGCCGTTGACGATGCCGAAGAGTCGCTCGCGCCGTTCGTAAAGGATACTGTTCAGTCCCTCGCCGAAGTACGGCGTTTGAATCTCGCGCGCATAGGTCGGACTGACGGTGCTGAGTGAATGGCTGAAGACGATGCCGCTCTTGAGGAAGTTCAGCACGTCGTAAAACTCGAGTTGCAGGTAGTTGAAGAGCCGCCAGGGCAGGCCGGTGTTGTCCATCTCGCCCTTCCAGAATCGGCCCTGGTAGGCGATATTGTGAATGGTGAGGAGCGTCCGGACATGGCGGAACTTCTCGCGCAGGACGGGGTCTTCGTGGTTCATGTAGACCTCTTCGAGATACGCGGGCGCGAGTCCGGTCTGCCAGTCGTTGAGGTGCATCACGTCGGGCCAGAAATCGAGCAGGGGCAATGATTCGAGGATAGCCCGGCAGAAGAAGATAAAACGGCGGGCGTTATCGGGATAGTCCTTCTTCTGACCACCGGTCGAGGAGAACTGATAGAGACCGAGTCCGAGCATGCGGTCGTCGCGGTCGAAGAACTCGGGTTGCTCGACGAGATAAACGGGAACGTCGGAGTGAGGCAGCGTGGAGCGCCAGAGCCGGCCCTCGAACTGGCGCGGTCCGATACCGACGCGAAAGCGATGTTCGGTCGGCGCGACGGCGAGGGGACCCGTGCGAGCGCCGCGATAGAACGGCATGAGGACGGCGCACTGATGGCCGCGCCGAGAGAGGGCGCGAGGGAGGGAGCCGACAACGTCGGCGAGGCCGCCCGTCTTGGCGAATCCAACCACTTCGGAGGCGGCCAGGAGGACCTTGAACTTGCGTGGAGTCTCGTCTCGTGTCAGCGACGTCTCCTTGTCTCGGTTAGATCAACCCCAGATTGAACGTATCGTTGATCTTCCGCCACAACCACCAGCCCAGCGTTCGCTTCTTGCAGTGGATCTTGACGTGAGCGCGGACCCCAGGACGGACGGTCACTCCGGGATCGGTCAACTCGACGCTGACCAGATACTGCTGCGTCTGCGGCACCAGCGCCTCGGGATCGCTGCTCGGCTTGATCGGGATGGGGCCGTTGGCCCGGCTCGACAGCGTCATCGGAATCGTCGCCGCCTCGGCCTCCGGCAGTTTCGTCACCTCGCCCATCCAACTGTCTCGACCGTGGCCGTGGACGCGCACATTGACCGGCAAGCGGATGTCGCCCTCGTGATGCCCGCCCAGGTTCTCCTGCAACAAACTGTAGTCCGACGGAACGACGGGAACCAGCACGCGCAGCGATGTCGGATCGCCGATCTTGCACAAGGGCTGTCTGCGGTCCCATTGCCTGCCGACCAATTCGACGCGCGGCAACTCCATCACAATCCCCGAGCGCGTCGCTCGCACCACTTGCTCGCTGTTCAGCTTCTGCTGGAAGAACTCGACTTGCTTTTGGGCGCTCGACAGCCCGCCGCGAGCTTTCGTGATCGCCGCCGCGAACTGGGCTTTTTCGCGTTCGTCGCGTGTCTCGCCCAGCTCCTTCTCCAGAGACAGCAACGTGTCCCGCTCGCGCTCGGCGTCGCGCCTGGCCAGCGCGAGGTTGGCGTCGAGCTGGCGATTCGTGAATCGGGCCAGCGGCTCGCCTTTCTTGACCTCCTGACCGTCGGAGACGAACAACTCTCTCAGGAGCGTCTTCTCATCCTCTCTCTGGGCGATGACGACATAAACCGATTCGATGTCGTCGGGCTGAATCTCGATGACGCCTTCGGAATACACACGGCTGACCGGCAGCGGGACCGTGAAGACGGCGACGAGGAGGCTGGCGAGGACGGTGAACGTGAGGGTGACGCGAATGGGCTTCATGTCGGGCATTCTCCCGCGGCGATGAATGTTCTTGCCGAGATTGTAGATAGGCCAGCCGATCATCGAACCCAGCGCCACCACGGCCAACATGCCGCTGATGACGTCGAGCTTGTACGGCCGGAGGAAGTTGTAGAGGAAGAATAGGATGTAGTAGGTCACCATCCAGCGATAGATGTAGCTGACGATGGCATACAGAACGAACAGCCAGCGCCGCCACAGGGCCATGTACGGCTCCCGCTGCGGCTCGATCCCCAGGCAGTAATCGCAGAACACGGACTTCAGATAGCGATTCGCCCGCTCGCGCAGGTTCGGAATCTCGATCCAGTCGGCCAGGACGTAGTAGCCGTCGTACCGCATCAGCGGATTGGCGTTGAATACGACGGTGGTGACCGAGCAGACGATCATCAGGCTAAGCGACATGTTGTTGATAAACGGCTGTGTCGGTGTGTTCCACCAGATAAACGTCGCCAGGGCGGCGATGACCAGTTCGACGTAGATGCCGGCCGAACTGATGATGATGCGTTTCCACTTACTCGGCAGCGTCCACGCGTCGGAGACGTTGCAGTACATGGCCGGCGAGAAGACGAGGATCAAGAGGCCCATTTCGTGGACCTCGCCGCCGAATTTCTTGCAACTCAAGCCATGACCGAACTCGTGAATGACCTTGACGATGCCAAGAGCGACCCAGAGATAGCCGACCGTCGAGAAACTGAAGAATTCGTGATACGAGGGCAGCTTGCCGCGGAAGGTGTCGAAGTGGGTCGTCACGAGCAGGACGGCCGAGAACATGACGCACAGCGACAGCGCGAAGAACCAGAAGGTAAAGAAGAAGCCGAAGTAGGGGATCATCCGCTTCAGCAGCACGTCCGGATCGAAGAGCGGAACGCGGATGTAGAGAATGTTCGTGAGCGTCTGCATCAACTGGCTGCGTTTGCGCTTCTTGCGGCGCTCGACGAGTTGATGGCCGGCGCGCGGCGACTCGTTCTGCACCAGTCCCGCCGTGAGCAGTTGCTGAGCGAAGCCTTCGAGGTCTTCGAGCGTCAGCCGTTCGGGACGATAGCGCTTCTCGTATTCCTGCTGGGCGTCGTCAAGCGTGTGCTTGCCGTCCATGAAGCCCAGAAGGAAGTCTTCCTGTTCCTTGAAGCGATAGTAGCGAAGGGTGACGGGGTCCTTGTAGACGAAGTAAGTGCGCCCCTCGTACTTCTGTTCGGATCGGGACAGGTCGCTGCGCAGGCGGAGCCGGACGCGTTTGCGTCGTTCCAGTTCATGGGCGGCAGGTGCAGCGACGCTCATGGAGCAAGTTCTCCTAAAACTCCTCGTTCCCACGCTCTGCGTGGGAACGAGACCGGCCAGGTCACTTCGGAGGATAGATGACGAGGTTCGCCTTGTCGCCCGCCACGAGCCGATCGGTCTTCTTCGTTACGTCCGCGATGATGCGCCACTGACGCGAGCTGTTCTCGAACACCTCGACGATGCCCCGAATGACCGCGTTGGCGTCCGGCTCGCGCACTTCCTCCACTTCCTTCACAGGCGGCATCGCCCAGACCAGGACTTGCCGATCGCGTGTTCCCGTGACTGCGAAAGCCCCTTGTTGATCGAAAGCGGCGCACGTCGATTGCCCTTCGCTCCAGACGAACTGGCGCAACTCGACGGCACGGCTGCGCGGGTTGTCAACGGGATTGCTCCACAATTGCAATCGATTGTCGCCGCTGCTGGCGGAGAGGATCGTCTTGCCGTCCGGAGCGAACAGTGCGAAGGACGTGAAATTGACCGCCGGCGAGGTATTGCGAATGAGGGCTCGCGTTGACCGGTCCGACGGGTTCAAAATGAGCAGCTGGCTGCCCTGATCGAAAAGCACCTGCGTCCCGTCGTTGTTCACCCCGAGTTGCTCGACATGGCCCCCGCGCTGATCGATTTCGCGAAGCCATTCGATCTTGCCGTCCTTGATCGACCACAGCACCATGCGATAATCGCGGCCGACCGACAGCAATTGATCCTTCGCGGCGAAGGACAGCGACGTGACTGCTCCCTTGTGCGCCGCGTTGATTCGCTGCACAAGCGCTCCCGTCGTCGTGTTCCACAGACACACGGCGCGATCGTCGCCGCCGGTGACGCACCACTGCCCGTCGGGGCTGAAGGCCGACGCCAGGACGGCTCCGCGATGTGGTTCCTTCAACTCGACCGGCTTCATCTTGTCGAGTTGATCGAGGTCCCAGAGCCAGGCATGGCCGTCCGACGCTCCAGACAGGAACAGGTTGCGCGGCGAGTCCTTCGAGGTGCAGGCCAGGCTGCGCACCACCCCCGGATGATCCAGCCGCCACAATTCAATCCCCGTCCAGGGGGTGATCGCCGTCTTGCTCATCTCGCGACGCACCGACCAGACGCGAACCGTGCGGTCCTCGCCTGCCGAGAGAATGTACGACTGCGGCGCCCGGCTGACGGCGATGGCGGTGATCGTCTCCCGATGGCCGCGCAGCACGACGGCGGGCGCCTCCAGTTTCGTTGGTTCGACGACTACCGGCATCCCCTTCACCAGACGCTGGGCGTCCTGCACATCGACCATCGCCTCGACGCGCAGGCGGTCGAGGTTCTCGATGCGCAGGACGGCTTCCTGCTCTCGGACCGCCTCCCCGTTCTGCTTGAGCATGCGGCGGATCGTGCCGTTGATCGTCGAGCGAAGTTCGTGCAATTTCAACACGGTGTTCATCTGCACGACCTCCTTGCGAGCCACTTCGAGGCTGGCCTCCTTGCCCTTGACCTCCTCGACGTAGCGTTCCCAGGCGAGTTTGGCCCCGCTCAAATCCTCGGCCCCGACGCCCCCCTCGCGATACAACTTGAGGGTGCGATCGTAGCGGACCTTTGCCTCGTC
>JBBRIK010000323.1:0-6479 GCA_038221045.1 Gemmatales bacterium | reverse complement strand
CCGTCTCGACTGGGAACGCGATCTGAAACGGGCGCGCAATCAAGCTCCGATCGGCGACATCCTTTCCGGCAAGTCGTTGAACGTCCTGCTGACGCAGTTGAAGCAGCTGCACGGCAAGGGACAGAAGGGGCTGGCGATGCCTCTGGATGAGGAGGCGATGAAGCAGATCAACGTCTCGACCAAGTATGGCCGAAACATCGCCTTCATCAAGTCGGGCAAGGTCCGCTGGCCAGTCGGCCTCAGCGGCGAGGCCTTCGCGAAATACCGCGAGAAGATTGACACCGCTCTCGAGGACGCCGTTCAGCAGGCGCGCACCAAAAGCCGCGTCGATGCCGTTCTGCTCAAGGATCTCGAAGCCGCTCGCAAGGGCCTCGATGACACCCTCGACCGGCTCGCGACCGACATGAGCATGTCGCAGTACATGGAGGCGAAGCGCGACCTCGGCTTCCTCGCGGACGGGCTGCGGGCGCTGGAGGAGCCGGAGGTTCAGAACTACTTCACGCGCAAATATGAGGCCCGAGGCAAGACGGTCTCCGACCTCGTGGACTACATGAATCGCGAGGGTCTGATCTTCGTCAACTCGATCCCCGGCGGCGAAGGACCGTATCGCGCGCTGTACAACTACCTCGCCTCCTATGAAGACTCCGCCTCGCACGCCACGAATCGCTGAGGTCTTGCCGCTTGCGGCTTTGCAAGCTGCCCGCTAAGCCGCAAGCGGCAAGAAGGTATTCGCCCATCGGTTCTTTAACGATTTCACCAGACAAAGAGCCGCGACCCTCAGGTTGCGGCTCTTTTCGTAACGGAACCTCCCATGTCCGAATTCGTCGTCATCGCCACCTGGCCGTTCGGACAAACCGCCGTCAAGACTGCCGCCGCGCTCCTGCAACAGGGCAAACCCGCTCTCGACGCCGCCCTCGCTGGGGCCGAGGCAGTCGAGGACGATCCGGCCGTCGATTCCGTGGGCTATGGCGGTATCGCCAACGCCGCCGGCACCGTCCAGCTCGACGCCTGCGTCATGGACGGCAAGACGCTTGCCTGTGGAGCCGTGGCCGGCGTCGAGAACATCCGGCACGTCTCCGCACTGGCTCGGCGCGTCATGGAGAAGACCCCTCACGTCTTCCTTGTCGGTGAGGGCGCGCGCCTGTTCGCCGTTCAGCAGGGCTTCGCTCTAGAAACCCTCAACACTCCCGACAGCGTCGCCGCCTGGGAAAAGCGAAGGCCCGCGCCACGCCGCGAACGTGCGCCGGAGGATCACGACACCGTCACGGTCCTGGCGCTGGACCAGAAGGGCAACCTCGGCGGCGTCTGTTCGACTTCCGGGCTGGCTCACAAGCTCCCCGGCCGCGTCGGCGATTCTCCCCTGATCGGCGCGGGTTTGTATGTGGACGACTCGGCGGGCGCGGCCGGAGGAACGGGCGTCGGTGAGGAGATCATCCGCGTGGGAGGGAGTTTGCTGATCGTCGAGGCCCTGCGAGCCGGCAAGACGCCACAAGAAGCGTGCGAACTGGTGGTGAAGCGTGTCAACGCTACCGCCCTGCGCCGCGGAGTGCATCCGGCGCGGGTGGCCTTTCTCGCGCTCGATCCGAAGGGACGCGTCGGCGCCGCCTGCACGCTGAAGACCGATTTCAAGTATGCCGTCGCCTGGCCCGGCAAGACCGAGCTGCTTCAGGCGAAGGAAATCGCTCCCGACGAGAAGTGAGACAATCGCAGCGGAATGTCCGATTGTCGGATTCGCCGCTGGATCGGGCAGCTCCCGTCCGCAGGATCGGTCTTGCTCTGGAAATGTGGGGTAGCTAAGGTGAATTGATGCTCGCAAACGAACTCGCTCGCACACTTTCACATTTCCTCCGCAAGAGGTACATCATGAGTCTCTGCCGCCGAGGTGGTTGGACGGCGCCAGCGTTGGCGCTTCTGTGTTTCGGCTTTATCGCCGGGACCGCGTCCGCCGAGGAGAAGAAATATCCGGAATTCGAGACCGTCGTCAAGGGCGCGAAGGTCTACGAGGGCCTCTTCAAGATGCACTTGAAGGAAGGCAATCTTTACGCCGAAATCAAGCAGGCGCAGCTGCAACATCCCTTCCTCTGTCCCATCTCGATCGCGCGCGGCATGGGCATGGGCGGCCACACGCTCAACTTCGACGAGCAGTGGGTCCTGATGTTCAAGCGCGTCGATGACAAGGTCCATCTGATCCGCCGCAATGTGCGATTCACGGCCCGTCCCGGCACTCCCGAGGCGACGGCCGTGCGGACGACCTACACCGATTCGGTGCTGCTGTCGCTCCGCATCGTGACTCTCAATCCGATTCAGCAGAGCATCGTCATCAACCTCAACGACATTTTCCTGACCGACTTCGCGCAGTTGGGCCTGGGTTACTTCGACTCCAGCCGCAGCAACTGGGACAAGGTGAAGGCGTTCCCGAGGAACATCGAACTGCAGGTCAGCGCCACCTATGGCGGCGGGCGCAACCGCGGCGGCGATGACAGCGTCATCGACTCGCGCGGCACGACCGTCGTGGTGCATTACGGCCTGTGCGAGTTGCCGGAGCCGGGCTATCAGCCGCGCCTGGCGGACGACCGCGTCGGGTACTTCCTGAGCGTCGTCAAGGACTTCAACTCCGAAAGCACCGACACTGCCTTTGTGCGATACGTCAATCGCTGGAGGCTGGAGCGGGCCGAGCCGTTCGATCCCAAGCGGCCCGACAAGCTGTCGGCCCCGAAGAAGAAGATCATCTTCTGGATCGAGAAATCGGTCCCGGTCGAGTATCGCGCCTTTGTCCGCGAGGGCATCCTCGAATGGAACAAGGCGTTCGAGAAGATCGGCTTCCGTGACGCCCTCGAAGTGCGCCAGCAGGAGGACGAGGACTTCGATCCGGAAGACGTCAACTACAGCACATTCCGTTGGGTGAACAACGAGCAGGGTTATGCGATGGGTCCGTCGCGGGCCAACCCGCTGACGGGGGAGATCTTCGACGCCGACATCATCTTCGACGCCAGCATGGTTCGCTTCTTCAAGATGGAATACAAGCTCTCGACGGGTGGCGGCACGGCGATGGAGCCGGCCAGCCTGATCGAGGCGGGACGCAAGGGCTGGGGGCTGAGCCTGCCGCTGCCCCTCGCCGACGGCGATCCGCTCGCCTGGAATGATCTGCGTCAGGCGGATCAGCAGGGGAAGAATCAGAAGGAGATGGAGAAGCGTCTGCTGGCGATTCGGCATGGCTTCTGCCAGTGCGACTCGCATCGCAAGTACGAGCTGGGCATGGCCTCGATGGCCCTGGCGGCCCGTGGCATCCTGAAGCCGGGCGAGAAGGTGCCGGAAGAACTGGTCGGCCAGGCGATCAAGGAAGTGGTGATGCACGAGGTCGGCCACACGCTCGGCCTGCGCCACAACTTCAAGGCGAGCACGATGCTCAAGAACGAGGACCTGCACAACACCGAGATCACGCGCAAGCGCGGTCTGGTCGGTTCGGTGATGGACTACAACCCCGTCAACATCGCGCCGAAGGGCGTCAAGCAGGGCGACTACTTCACGACGACGCTCGGGCCTTACGACTACTGGGCGATCGAGTACGCTTACAAGCCGCTCACGGGCGGCACCGAGGGCGAGTACGACAAGCTGAAGGAAATCGCGAAGAAGGGGACGACGTCGGGTCACGATTACGGCACCGACGAGGACCTGATGGCGACGTCCGATCCGCTGATCAATCAGTGGGACCTCGGTTCGGATCCGATGAAGTTCGCTCAGGATCGTATTGCCCTGGCCGAAGAAGTGCTGAAGACGATTGCCGACAAGGCGGTTGAGGACGGCGAGGGCTATCAGCGTTTGCGGATGGGCTTCAGCATGTTGCTGGGCCAGTACGGCAACGCCGCTCATCTGACGGCGAACTACATCGGCGGCGAGCACGCTCATCGCGATCATCGTGGCGATCCATCGGCCCGCGATCCGATGGTGCCGGTCAAGGCGGACAAGCAGCGCGAGGCGCTGAAGTTCCTTCAGGACCACATCTTGACCGACACGCCGTTCCAGTTCTCGCCGGCCCTGCTGCGCCGTCTGGCGTCGGATCGCTGGCTGCACTGGGGCAGTGACGGGGCGTTCTCGCAGGCAGTCGATTATCCGGTGCATCAGCGCATCCTGGGCATTCAGCGCGTCGTGTTGCGTCACGCCTTCAACCCGGCCGTGCTGTCGCGCATCCAGAACAACGCCTTGAAGGTGGAGAAGGGCGAGAAGGCGTTCACGCTGTCGGAGTTGTTCCGCGGAGTGACGGACGCGATCTGGAGCGATGCGACGATGAAGGAAGAGAAGGGCAAGAAGCTGCTCGAATCGTCGATCATCAGCCGCAATTTGCAGCGCGAGCATGTGCAGGACCTCTCGACGCTGGTGCTGGGACCGCGGGCCGGCGGTGGCCTGATGTTCCTGATGGGCGGCGGCGGTGGGACCGCTCCGGCAGACGCGCGCAGCCTGGCCCGGATGCATCTGCGGAATATCGACAAGCACATCAAGAAGGTGCTGGACGGGAAGGACGTGACGCTGGATGACACGACGCGAGCGCATCTCGAAGAGTGTCAGGAGCGTATTGCAAAGGTGCTGAGTGCCTCGATGCAGGTGAACTGAGCGCGTTGTCTTCGCCGCTTGCGGCTTCGCACTGCTTTGTTGCAGTGCGAAGCCGTCTCGTAACTTTCACGCAGTATGGAGCGATGTGCTGAGGGGCATCTCGTCCAGCCCGCAAGAGCCGGCTGCCGAACTGGCTCGTTCGTTGAGGTACAAGCAGGTGCTGCGATGAGGCGTAGATGGCAATGTCTTCTGCTGGTTCTCGTGCTGCTGATCGTCCTCGTGGTGGTTTATGTTCGCACACATCCACTGGTTTTCATGGACACGCATGCCCACTGTATCAAGTTCGCCGGTCTGAATTTGGAAAAATACGCCAGTGAACACGATGGGCAATTTCCGTCTCATCCAAAGGGATACGGGAACGCTCTGCTGCTGCTTGACGAACTCTACTTCCACGCCCTCACGGGTCCCGGCTACAATGCCAGTCCCCTACGCGAAGCCAAGAGAACCGGCAACGAACTCCCCGAATCGGAATGCGGACGGGTGTACATCCAGGGTCTGACAAGAAGGAGCAACCCGGAAATCGCTCTGTTGTTCGACAAACTTCCCACCCCAGGGGGCGATCATTGCCCTCTGCCCGTTCGGCTGTGGGCCTCCCTTGGTCGAGAGGTTTGGTTTGTCGGTACGGGACACATCTTCGTGCTGGAGAGCGAATGGCCGGAATTCTCAAGGAACCAGGTAGAGTTGTTGGTGCAAGAAGGACTTGACCGCCAAGAAGCGGAGCGGCTTTTTGATTCCAAGCCCAAGTGAAGCAACAACGACGAAGTGGATCTCATGGTTCGCTCAAAAGGCCTTGCGGGTCGCTGTTTCGTAGAATGAATGCCCCTCCGGCGGCCTCGGGTTGGGCTGGCAGTGGGGCAACGGGGTCACGCACAGAAATCTGTCAGCGCGAAGGCCATCGCTGTGCGGAGCGATCGATCGGCGTAGGCGACCTGCAGGTCGTCAAGGAAGTGACGGCCTGATTTGTGTGGGGGTGGATGTACAAAGAGAGGCGTGGCCGTCGCCGCGTCTCTTCAGACTTCTCAGAACCGCTACTACTCCTTGAGCAGATTGTTGAGCAGCGTCTCGAATTCGTTCCTCAATTTGCCAATGGCATCTTTCGCTTTCGCGTCGCCGTTTAGCTGATTGCTGGCGTTCGCGAATTCATCTCTCAGATCGTTTTGTATCTTCTCGATTTCTTCCTTCTGCTTGAAGACCGCGAGCGCCTCCGGCAGTGATTTGCTCCCCATCTTGAGTCGTGCGCCCAGTTTGGATTGTCCGGCCTCGCGCAGCAAGAGTTGCAGAGCGGAGGCAGCGGCCTCGTCGCGATCGCTGAACAGCGGCAACAGAGGGGTCATCGTACTCTTCCGAGGTAATTCGCAGGGGGCGCTGGCGAGTTTCCAGGCCAGGTGCAGACCCACATGATCTTCGACATCTTTCTTGCTCGGTAAAGGCTTGCTCGCCTCGCGGTAAGAACGGAATGCTTCCTCCGCTTGCAAAAGACGCTTGCGAAATGCAACGATACTCTTCGACGATTTCACAGCATCTGTGTCCTTCAGCTCCTCGCGCAGGGTCCCCTGTTTCGTTGAGGTGATAAGGACGAACGGGTCCGGTTTGTTGCTCGATTTGCGGTCCGGGGCCATCTTGTCGAGGAACGTCTTGATCGGGCCTTCCCCCGGCATCTTGGCCGGAGCGGGCGGGACGGCGGCGCCGCGGAACGTCAACTCGTGCAAGTCCGCCAGCCCGTTCAGACGTTCTGTCTTCGGCACCTCCAGGATCTCGAGGACGCGGTCAAGTTGTTCTTCCGCGTCCTTGAACTTGACCGCCGTCTTGTCGGGCGTCTTCGCATCGGGATCGCCGTTCTTGTCGCGCGGCTTGGAAAAGGGCCAGATCCC
>JBBRIK010000322.1:0-6481 GCA_038221045.1 Gemmatales bacterium | reverse complement strand
CCTGCGCAACGGGGGTTAGTGTTCCCGTCATTGCAGCTGCTCACCCCCACTTTGTCCAGTCCCGCGCATCAAAACTGATCGTAAGTCCTTGAAACAGAGACACGAAGGGCGAGCGGCTTGTCGGGATTAGCGAGGAGTGTCTGAAAAAGGACAAACTTCCGATCCCGGATGCTGACCTCGAAGCACTGCAAAAAATCCTGGCCGTCTCTCCCCTCTACTTGGGAGTCGTGGATGCCGCGGAGAACTGGGTGGTAGACGCTCGCAAGGACACCGCTCGCGCTCCGAACGAGAACGAGTGGCAGCGTCTTCTCGCCGGCCCGCTGGACGGTCAGATCGGCATGAGCCTCGCCCTTCAGTGGCGTTACAACTTCGGACCGCTTTTTGGCATCGATGATGACGGAGATGATGAGTAGATTGCCTGGCACCGCATGGTATTTGCTTAAAGCGATGTGCATGCTCTTCCGCTCAGGTTCGTCCTTTTTGAAACTGACCCGAACGAACCGAAGTTCGAGATGCGATTGCAGCGGTTTCCCCCGGACATGTTCTATGTCAATGAATTCGCTGAGCGGATTTATCAAATTGACGCGCCAATGTACAATTAGCTCTTCGGCTAAAGCCCACACGGGCGGCTCGGTCTTCCCGGCCGCCCTGCTGACTATCCATTCTTCGATGCCGAGAGTTACGCCTCGTCCAGCACCTCGAGTTGATCTTCCCGGACCTCGATGTAGACGCGCCGAGGCTTCCTCTGCACGAGGACTCGATAGATACGAGCGCCGCCAGGACCGAGGGGTCCGCGATACTCGGCGATCCTCGCGCGGTGGTAGCCGGAGTGGAGGATCCTGACGAGTGTGCCGTCCTTGATGGGTTCGCTCAGGTTCTGCGTCGCCATTGTCAAATCTCTCCTCCTCGACTTCACCAGGGAGCCACTCCCATGATGTGGAGAAGTTCACCCCGCATGATAGCGTCGAGTGAAATCGCCAATCCAATACAGGACGTCCTCCACCCCTGCACGATGGGGAGCGTCAGAGCTGCCGGGACTCCTCCCCCGAGAGGCTGGGAACCCTGGTGAGCTGCCTTGTTCCGCCATTCGTTCAAATGTCCCAGGTCCGTCACTTGTTGCGGACCTGTTGGGTGGGTGGTCTGCAAGTTAAGCAGAAACCCAAAACGGTTGAAGTCTCTCTTGATATTATCGTGCGTCGGGTTTCCTTTCTCAAGCGCCAACTGGGCGGAGAATTGCGCCTGAGCCGTTGCCTGGAGCGCGAGCGGAATGGCCGCGATCCAGATTTGCGAGCATTCCGTGTACAGATCGCGGCAAAAACCCTGGAAGTGGGCGCTGAGATGCAGGATGTAGCCCCGCAGGATCTCGTCGAGAAACGTCGGGTTCGGCGGGACCAGAGCCAGGACGGCGGCGCAGTGTGCCTCCACCTCGTTCAAACGGGACGTGCGGTCATGCTGCCAGCGCGAGAAGGCGGCGGAAGGCATTCTGCGACCTCCTTGCAGGCGACGAGACGCAAAACCGATCAGCATTGCTGCGCGACATGGTCTTGATTCGGCAGCAGACCTGCGCCACGTCGAGGACCGAGCGCTGCGTGGCCGGGCCCTCGACGTCGCAGTGAGAACCAGCCCTCACGGTGCCGTGTAGATCATCCACGACACGCCGAAGCGGTCGGCGACCAGGCCGAAACTCGAGGAGAAGAACGTCTTCGCCAGCGGCATCTGCACCTGCCCCCCGTCTGCCAGAGCTGCGAAGCGTTGCTCGGCCTCGGCGTCATTCGCGACCGTCAGCGACAGCGAAAAGCCCTGGAAACTCGGCTTCCCGCCGCTGTGACAGTCGGAAGCCATCACCGTCGAATCGCCGATGCGGAAGCTCGCGTGCATCACCTTGTTCTCGGCGCCGGGCGGGATCATGCCGGGAGAGTGAGGCTCCGGGCTGTCCTTGAAGCGCGAGAGCATCAGCACCTCCGCTCCGAGCGCACTGCGATAGAACTCGATCGCCTCCTCGCAGCGGCCGTCGAAGTTCAGGTAGGATTGAACTTGCATGACATCTCCTTGAAAAGAGTTCCAGGAATCGTTGCAAACATCGAAATCGTTTAGCCGCCGGCAATCGCCCCCACGATGTAAAATGGCTCCCTCCCCGACACGACTGCTTCGGGCAGGGAGGCGTCCGGCGGCTCGTGGGACAGGTCGTCCGCGCAAGCGAAGAAGCGCAGTAACGGCCGGCGCTGTTGGGTGACGTGGTCGCGGATCGTCCCGCGCAGCACTGGATAGTGGTCCTCCAGCGCATCGAGCAGCGAACGCTGGGTGACAGAACCCTCGACGGCGAGCTTCACTTCGCCCTCGACTCGCGCCAGGGTCCGCAGATGGTAGGGCAACACGATTTGGATCATGGCAGGGTTTGCACCTCGACGGACACCACGGCCGGCAGATGGGAGACGATGGGCGCCCAGTTGTCGCCGCTGTCGGTTGATGCGTACACCTGCCCGCCGGTGGTGCCGAAATAGACGCCACACGAATCGAGAGAATCGACAGACATCGCGTCGCGCAGCACGTTGACGTAGCAATCGCGTTGCGGCAGCCCATTCGTGAGCGCTTCCCACTCGTTTCCGCCGGTCCGGCTGCGGTAGACGCGCAGCTTGCCCTCAGGCGGAAAGTGTTCCGAATCGCTCTTGATCGGGACGACGTAAACGGTGTTCGGCTCGTGCGTATGGACCTCGATCGGGAAGCCGAAGTCGGTGGGCAGGTTGCCGCTGACCTCGTGCCACAACTCGCCGGCGTTGTCGCTGCGCATCACGTCCCAGTGCAACTGCATGAACAGCACGTCCGGCCGCGACGGGTGCATCGCGAGGCTGTGAACGCAGAAGCCGACTTCGGCGTTCGGGTCGGGAATGTACTGGGACTTCAGTCCGCGGTTGATCGGTTTCCAGGTCTTGCCGGCGTCGTCAGTCCGGAAGGCACCTGCGGCCGAGATGGCGACGTAGATCCGCTCGGGGTTGCTCGGGTCCAGAATGATCGTGTGCAGACCCATCCCACCCGCACCGGGCGCCCAGCGCGACCCTTGCTCGTTGCGCAGCCCCGGTAGCTCCTGCCAGGTCTGGCCGGCGTCAGTCGTGCGGAACAGGGCGGCGTCCTCTACCCCTGCGTGGACCGTATCCGGATCGGTCAGTGACGGTTCGAGATGCCAGACGCGCTTGAACTCCCAGGGGTGCGGGGTGCCGTCGTACCACATGTGCGTGCCGGGGACGCCGTCGTAGACGAACTTGTTGCCCACCGGCTCCCACGTCTTCCCACCGTCGTTCGAGCGCTGGATCAACTGCCCGAACCAGCCGCTGGACTGCGATGCATATAGCCGATTCGGATCGACGGGTGAGCCTTTCAGATGATAGATCTCCCAGCCGCCAAAGTGGGGGCCGCTGAGGTCCCAGCGCTGACGCTTGCCGTCCGCCGTCAGGACGAACGCGCCCTTGCGTGTCCCCACCAGAACCCGTACTCCGCTCATCTCTTCCTCCTTGTTGAGTTTTCGACAGGACAGCATGCCGCGCACAGCATCACTCGCTCAGGCCCGGCCCCCACCCCTGCGCCAAGCGCCCTGGCTCGGTCCAGGCCTTGAACACGAGTTCGCGTGGCGCATCAAAGACCCGCGTGAAGACGAACTCCCGTTGCGACGATTCCATTGCGGAGTCATTCGTTATGCTCAATCGACTTCTCCTGGGTTTGCAACTCGTTGAGATAATCGGCCAGGCGATCGAAGCTCTCGTTCCAGAACCGCTCGAAGGACTTGACCCAATCGTGAATGGGCTTGAGCCGATTCCCGTTAAGGCGGTAAAGTCGTTGCCGTCCCGAACCGCGCACGCTGACCAGGCCCACCGCTTTCAGCACCCGCAAGTGCTTGGAGACCTGGGGCTGAGCCAGGCCGAGGGACTCGACAACGGCGTTCACCGGTCGCTCGCCCTGAGCGAGCAGATCGAGGATTTGCCTCCGTCGCAGTTCGGCAACTGCGTTGAAGGCATCCGAAGTCGTTGGGGAGCGTGCCATGGGAGAGTATTATATTCCGTTATGGGAATATGTCAAGCGCAGTTGTCGTGCGATGGTGTGAAGAGCGTGTACAAGGTTGCGTTTTCGATGGAAAGTGGAACGGATGTGGCGGAGGGTGTCGAATGTCAAGGGGGCGCGATTGCCCGATTCACCCGGCGAGCGGGGCCAGTCATGGCCCCGGTAGTTCGTCAAACCGGGGCCATGACTGGCCCCGCTCGCCTCTACCCCTCCTTGCTTTTCCCGGCTTTCGGCGACCGGCGTGGCTTGCTGGCCGGCTTTGGCGCAGGCGGGACGACCTTCGCAACCGGCTTCGACTTACTGGCCCTGCTCCGCTTCGGTTTCGCGGCTGGCTCCGTGGCCTCAGACTCCGCGAGTTCGATCCCGAAGACCCCAGCGATCTCTGTCTCCGCGAGCGTTTTCTTCCTGGTCGCGGCCTTCTTGCCGGCACCCGAAACTGCTTCCTCGATCAGTTCCAGATGATCGACTTTCCGCAGTTGGAAGAGCAACTCGGGTTGGTGATCGAGGCGTGCCCCGACGCCGTACAGGACGGCGGCGATATGCTTGCACATGCCGGCCGAATCCGGACACGAACACGACATCTTGATCTGACTCGGTTTGGGGAACAGGCCTCCTTCGTGAGCCGTGACAATGGAGATCACGCCCTTCTCCAGCCGCCCTTGCAGCAGTTCCACCACCGAGCCGATCTGACCCGCGCAACGCGATTTGACACTGCGCCACTCCGAGTCCGGCAGCGGCGTGATGGTAATGCCGACCTGATAAAGCGACGACCCGCTGACCGTCGCCGTGATCTTGCCGGGGTTAATATGCAGGTCCACCACCGAACCGTTGCGGACATAGGTCCGGCCGCGCGGCAGGCGGTTTTCGTAGTCGCTGTAGGATTCCAGGTTGTCGCACCACGCCTTGCCCCAAAACGTGTGCGCGATGGTCCGGCCCTCAATGACCACCGGGGAGACGGCCTGGCCCTTCTTTCGACGTTTCTCAATCTCGCGGGCCGCCTGGGCTCGCCGCTTGGCTACCGGCACATAAGGCCGAAACTGAAACCACATGGGAGACTCCTGTTTTCAAGAGAATAGTGTGATAGTCATCTTGTCTTATTATACATACGGACCCTTGCAACCTCACTTCAAGATTCCAACGCCTTGTTCACATCCAGGGCGACGAATTTCAACAATTCGTCGTTGGGCATTTCCGTCAGCAACTTCTCTCCGCCTTCGACCACGTCGCGCAGGAGGTCGGACTTCTGGACGATCAAGGCGTCGATCCGCTCCTCGACGGTCCCCCGGCAGACGAACTTGTGAACGAGGACGTTGCGCTTCTGGCCGATACGGAAGGCCCGATCGGTCGCCTGGTCCTCCACGGCCGGGTTCCACCAGCGGTCGAAGTGAATCACCTGCGACGCCGCCGTCAGGTTCAGGCCGGTCCCGCCTGCCTTGACGGAGAGCACGAAGAAGGGCGGCCCATTGTCGCGCTGGAAACTCTCTACCAGTTCGCGCCGTTTGGCGACGGTGGTGCCGCCGTGCAGCACCAGGCCGGGCCGGCCAAAGATGCCTTCGAGGAACCGGGCCAGCGGCTCGGCCACCTCGCGAAACTGCGTGAAGACGAGCGTCTTCTCCTGCCTTTGAGCCATCTCCTCGCACAAGTGGGCCAGGCGTTGAAACTTGCCGCTCTGTTTCGGATCGTAGTCCCCGTGGCCGAGCATCTGGGCCGGATGATTGCAGATTTGTTTGAGACGCATCAGGTTGGCCAGCACCAGGCCGCGCCGCTGCATGCCATCCACCGCCCCCAACTGCTCCTCGAGATCGCGCACGGTCTGTTCGTACAGGGCCGCCTGCTGCCGGGTCAGGCCGCAATACGCCTTCACTTCCGTCTTGTCCGGAAGATCGGCAATCACGCGCTTGTCGGTCTTCATTCGCCGCAGAATGTAGGGGCCAACCAGGGTCCGCAACGGCTGATACGACGGTTTCGGAGGCGCTTCCATTCTCTTGACGAGGTTCGCGAACGCCTTCGGATTGCCCAGGAGGCCGGGATTCAAGAAGTCGAACAGCGACCACAGGTCGGAGAGCCGATTCTCGACCGGCGTTCCCGTCAGGGCGATCCGGCTGGCCGCTTGCAATTCCTTGGCAGCGCGTGTCTGGCGCGTGCCGGAATTCTTGATCGCTTGCGCCTCGTCGAGGATCGCGAGCCGCCAACTGCGCTTGCGCAGCCATTCCTGGCGGGTCAGCATTCCGTAGGTCGTAATGACCAGATCGCAGTCCTCGACGTCCGCGGCGGAGAGTTCCTCCTGACCGGACGTTTCGGAGGGATGGACGATCCGATAGCTCAGCGATGGGGCAAACCGTTCGAGCTCCGCCTTCCAGTTCGCGATCAACGAGGCCGGCACGATCAGCAAACTGGGCATCGGCTTCCCTTTGCCCGTATCGCCCGGCTC
>JBBRIK010000321.1:0-6492 GCA_038221045.1 Gemmatales bacterium | reverse complement strand
CGGCTAACTCCTGGATCAAACGAACCCACCGCAAGGTTACCCGCCTCGGAAGCGTGGCTCCTTCGACAACAGTTCAATGGGTTGTTCCCTCGCCTGCACTCCGGTTTATACTGCATTCTCCGCGAGACGAGTACGGCATCCGTTGCGGGAAGGGAGCGGCTCATGACGCCCAGGTATCGTGTCGGCATCGTGGGACTTGGCGTCGGCGGCGCGACGCTCGCGCAGTTGCTCGCGGCCGAGGGACACACCCCCGAGGTCTTCGAGCGCGCTCCGCGCGTCGGACCCATCGGCGCCGGCATTCTGCTGCAACCTTCCGGGCAAATGGTCCTGGCGAAGATGGGCCTTCTCGACAGAGTGGCCGCCCTCGGCGAACCCATCGACGCCCTTCACGCCGTCACCCATCGCGGCAAGACGCTCATCCACTTGCCGTACAAGGAACTCGGCCCCGGTTTCCGAGCCTACGGTTTGCATCGCGGCGATCTCTTCTCAGTCCTCTACGAGCAAGTGCTGGCCCGAGGCGTTCGTGTTCATCTCGATCGCGAAATCAAGAGCACGCATCTGGACCACGGCAAGGTCTGGCTCGAAGACGTCCACAAGGACCGGCATGGGCCATTCGATTTCGTCGTCGCCGCCGATGGCTCGCGCTCGACTCTGCGCGGCGCTTGCAAGCTCCGCAAGTGGATTCATGCATACACCTATGGCGCTATCTGGAGCATCGGCCGCTCGGCAACGATTCGCCGCAAGCTCTATCAGTTGGTGCGCGGCACGAAGGTTCTGATGGGGCTGTTGCCGATGGGCAACGAACGCTGCAGTCTGTTCTGGAGCATGCACCACGAGGAAAAGGACGCCGTCTGGCACGGCGGCTTCGCGGCCTGGAAGGAGCAAGTCAGCCGGGAGTCCCCCGAGGCGGGAGAGCTACTCGCTCCGTTCGTGGATGAGAAAAACCTCTTCTACACGGCCTATCAGCACGTCTGGATGCGTGCGTGGCACGATAGCCATGTCCTCTATCTCGGCGACGCGGCCCATGCGATGAGTCCGCACCTGGGCCAGGGCATCAACCTCGCCCTCCTCGACGCCTATCTCTTCACGAAAACGCTGGCCGGCGCGGACGACTTCCAGCAGGCATTTCGCCGCTACGTCCGGCAGCGACAGAAGCACCTTCGCTTCTACGCCGCCGTGACGTTTCTGCTGACACCGTTCTTTCAGTCGAAGGGATTCATCAAGGGCTGGGGAAGAGATATTTTTCTGCCCTTGATGACGAAGATTCCGTGGGTGAGACGGCAGATGATCCTGACCATGGCCGGCCTCAAGAGCGACTTCCTCGGCGGCTCGCTCCCTCTCCCCTGAGAGAAGTGGTTTCAAAGCGAGCCGCGAGTCGTCACCGGCGTGCGATTGGATCGAAGCGCACCGGGCCATCGCTGCGCGGAATGATGAGGACCTTCGAGGGATGGGTCAGGTTGCCGAGGGCGGGATTGCCAGCAGGACTGCGGAGCGCCCAGCGGACCTGAAGCGTCTGATCGTTCATGGTCAGGTTGGTGATCTCGACGGTATGACCGGCCCCACGGCAGATGCCTCCCGAGACGAAGAGGACCATGTTGCGCCGGAAGTCGATGTTCTTGACGTTGAGCGAGCGATAGAGATTATCGACGCTCTTCTGCTTGCCTCCCATTGCGTTGAGCAGCTGGTCCGGGTTGCGACAGAGGAGTTGAATCTGGCCGGTGCCGATGAGCGGGACCGCGCCGGGTCCAATCGTCACTCCCCAGTCAGTCGAGGTAATGATGTTCACCGGGTCGCCACCCATGCCGCCCACGATGATCGGCCCCCCGCCCGCCACTTCGAGTTTGGCGGGCCAGATCTCATAGCGCATCCGGCCATCGACCTTTAAATCGACCGACATGCCGGTCAGGCGAACGCGGCGATTCAGGAAGGGCAGCAGATTGGGATTGCCGGTGCCGATGAACACTTCGCGCGTGTTGTTCTTGCCGTCGGCCGCCATGACGATACAGAACGCGTTGCGGCTCTCTCGCCCTGTGCCGGGAATCCGCTGAAGGACGCCGATGAAGCTTTCCTCATCGCCGCGAACGGCCTGATACCAGGCTTCGCGCCCAAAGATCACGACCGTAGCGGGATCGACCTGTATCTGAGCCATCGCGGCGAGAAGCAAAAGACTGTGCATCGGATCAGTCTCCCTGAATTGGGATGGCGAGCATTCCTGAGAGCATATTACCCGGAAGACGCGGCCGAAGGAATGCCTTGCGCCTGGAAAGACGACGAGATTACGGAATGGGGGAAGACAAAATCCGCCGGGCCGCCTCGTGGACGTGGCCATTGCTGGCGATAACGTCGGGCCGAGTCACCGTGGAGTTGCCGTCCCAGTCGCTGAATCGCCCGCCCGCTTCCTCGACCAGCACCTTGAGGCCGGCGACGTCCCAGATCTTGACGCCATGCTCGGCCATCACCTCGCCGGAACCCTGCGCCACCAGCACGAAGCCATAGAAATCGCCGAAGCCGCGTTGCCGTTCCGTCTGGCGCGCGAGTTCCATGAACTCGCGCTCCTTCTTTGCCTTGATGAACCACGAAATGCTCGAATAGAAGAGCAGCGATTTGTCCAGCGCCGTGACGTCCGAGACCCGAATGCGCGAGCCGTTGCGGTATGCGCCCTCGCCGCGCAGGGCATGGTAGCTCGTGTTCAGGGTCGGCACATCGACGATGCCGGCGATTTGCTCGCCTCGATATTCGAGAGCAACGAGGGTCGCCCAGATGGGGATGCCGCGGACGAAACTGCGGGTGCCGTCGATGGGGTCGATGATCCAGCGGAAGCCGGTCGTGCCGGGCTGTTCGCCGGACTCCTCGCCGAGGAAGCCATCGCCGGGAAACCGGCTGAGCAAGGTGGAGCGAAGCAGCTGCTCCGTCTCGCGGTCCGCGATGGTGACGGGGCTTTGATCGTGCTTCCATTCGACGGTGACGGACTGGGAGAAATAGCGCAGGGCGAGTTGAGCGGCGATGCGGGCCGCCTCGATGGCCGTCTCGTGACGGGCTCTCCATTCGGGATTCATGAACGCTCTCGCTCCGCATCCAGGGATGACAAAGGCCTCTGGAATGATATAGCGGAATGAGCGCGGCCGGCGATCAGTTGGCTGAGGACTCGAGCGGTTGGGACGCCTGGCCGGGGGTCACGAAGTACTCGTTGTCGAGGAAGGTGTGACAGGTGAAGAAGTCGCATTCCGAGCAAGAATACTGTTCGCGCTCGTCGCGCCGCGTCCGAAAGACGCAGTGCCGCCCGCCGCACCAGGGACAGCCTTGATGTTTATCGATGTAGAAGCGGCAGGCTTTTTCAAACCAGGCTGCCGCGATCTGTTCCGCTTCGTCCCACATCGCCTCTGCCCTCACGAGTGCCGAGTTCGGTTCCGGGTCGAACTCTCTCTCGGAATGTCCGAGAGACGCAGCGTGTTTCATCGCTTCAGGGAGCCTAGCATATTTTCTCGTCCAGCGTTTTCGTCTCGCTATCCTTGACGGCGCTGAGGACCGAGGACGCTGCGTCCTCTTGCCGCTTGCGGCGCAGCGGGGAGGGAACGAATCGGGAGTCCCAACAATCAGGTACGGCTTCTGGCGGGTGATTTCGAGGAAAAAGGAGGTTCCTTGTAATTCGTCCTTGGCGGCGCAGCGTACACCGATTATCGTTGATCTGAATTCATTAATTGCCTCTGCTCCACACCCCCGGTGGAGTGGATTTCCGTCCGAGGTGCGCGCTCAACTCTCCCGGTCTCCACCTTTTTCGGGTCAGGGTCTGGACAGGAGCGTTCGCGCGGGTTACGCTCCTTTCTAACCTCCGCTCTTCCTCGCGCACATCTCCGACCGGGACGGAGACGCCCTAGGGACAAAAAATCGCTCAGCGAACGCGACATCTGCACCAAGTTCATCACACCCGCCCTCAGGAAGGCCGGCTGGGATGACCTGATCGTCATCGACGAATGTCATCGCGGCAGCGCCGCCGAGGATTCCGCCTGGCGCGAGATCCTCGAACACTTCTCCGGAGCGACCCAGATCGGCCTGACCGCCACGCCGAAGGAGACAAGGTATGTCTCCACCATCCACTACTTCGAGAGTGCGTCATGAATGTTCGGGTGCGAATCCAATTCGAGTCGCCGGGCCAGGACGAACTGGCTTCGCTACTTTCCCTGGCGCGGAGCCTTACTGACAACCCCCCAGGTGTGCGCGTCTTCACGGATCAGGATCCCGGTTGGCTGATCGCCGAGTTCACCATGCCGACCGAGGCCCAGTACGCGGCCGTCCCCAAGATTGATCGTGCCATTCGATTCTGGGCAGACGACCGGCTGGATTCCACCATCAGCTTCCCGAAGTCCGAGGCGGAGCGAGCGCGAGCCGGCCGCAAGGCCGAGAATCGTCGCAAGCGCCGGAGGATGACGTGATGGCCAGGGGAATGCCCAGTGTTCGCCTGATGATGGAGCGGGCTGTCGAGGTCATGCGCCAATCAGTTGCCGAGCCGCGAAGCGACGGCAAGGCGAGTCCGCTGGAGGGGTATCCCGCCACATATCCCGTCATTTTGGCGGGATACTGCGGGCAAGACCAAGCCAAGAGTGGAATCGCGCAAACCAGCGAAGAAGAGTCATCAATAAATCGGGCAGTCATGAGCGTCTGTGTGAAAACGGTGCCTGGAACGAATGGCACTTCCCGATTACTGAATCCGCAAGTTGTTTATGGCAAGCCAGTTGTAACAACGGTTCCTGCCAGTTGTAACAACGGTTCCTGACTCCTTTTCGGCGTCATGGAGAAACGGAAACCAGTCATCGGGCTGTGATGTCTCTTCGAGTCTGTTGCAAATCCTGAGGAGGACGTAGGCCGATTTGATGGAACGAAACGAATCGATTGGCCACTCGTAATGCGCTACAAGACAACGACCGGCTGACAGGTGTGGCGAGGGACCTCGTCTGGTCCGCGCCACACGCAGCCGATCCCCGCACAGCCGTCCCGATCGGCTCTCCAACGAAGGGTGACCGAGGTCGAATCACGACTCCCCGACCGCGGAAACCACGGCGGCCTTTGTCTTTTCATCCCTGCCCCTCCAGTTCCGCGGCAGCAAGGCTTCGATCATGTAGCCCAAATACGTTCGCGGCGTCGGCTCGCGAATGCCGAAGAACTCGGGTTCGTGGTCTGGGCAGTGATAGGTGCCGAACAGGATATCCATCAGCGGGGACAGGTTGGCGTAGTTGCCAACGTCGCGGTCCCGGTCGTGATGCCAGTGGTGCAGTTCCGGCGCACCGATGAACCAGCGCAGGGGACCAATCGGAAGCCGGACGTTGGAGTGGATATACGCCGCCCACACACCGCGCAACAGCAGAAAGGTCGCAATCGTTTCCAGAGGAAATCCAAGGATCATGGGAGGCAAGTTGATAAGAGTCATGGTGTAGATCGAATCGAGCGGATGTTCGCGGTGGCCGGCCAGCCAATCCATGTGTTCGGCGCTGTGGTGAACTGCATGGAAGCGCCAGAGAAAGGCCACGCGGTGCTGCAAACGGTGGCCCCAATACATGAAAAGGTCGCTCAGGAGGACAGTTTCCACGGCCTGCAGCCACCACGGCTGGTGTGCCACGGCCTCGCGGAAGTCTGCCGGCACAATCCAGCCGAGCCAGCTTCTCACTTGGAGAAGCAGCCAAAGGACAATGCCGCCCCAGAACAAGTGACGCCCGAGGAAGAAACAGAGGTCCATCAGAAAGCCGGGACGAAAGAAGCGCTGGCCCGGTTTTGCTGGAAAGACCATCTCAAGCGGACGAAAGACCAGGACCAGCACAGCAAAAGTCATTCCGGTGGCGGCGAGCAGGTTGAGCATGCCGATGCGAACCCGTGTGTGAGTGGAGTAATCAGGGACTGCGTTTGTCGTTCCTGGAATCCTGGCTCGGAAGCACGGGAGGCTGCTCGGAGGGCAGAAGGTGTTGGAAATTCCCCCCATAAGGGGCAATCGTTACAATATGCGGGGGAGGCGGGGCGATGGGCGCCGGAAGGATGGCCGGGTCTTTTCGCGCGGGACAGCCGACGAACGCAACCGTGACCAGGATGGCATTTGCAATGACGCCGATCCTTAGAGTCAACGACCGTCTCTTCATGGAATTGCCTCCCGTGACCAGGAGCGGAAGTGTAGTCACGGCTCAAGGAGCGGTCAATGCGAAAAAGGCCGTCGTGGAGCCGCTTCTGATGCCCGTTCGCCGCGCGATACTGGCGACGGGATGGAACGTTGGTAACGGGGGCAACGGTGTTTCCCGTAGCCGAAGTGCGTTATGGTCCCGTTGAAACTGACTGAGGCTTTCGCCGATAGCCCAGACCCCCGCAGTCGCCTGCGCGGGGTGCGCGTCGATCACATCGACCGTGGTCTGCGGGACCTGTCCCTTTTTCGGACCTTCACGTTCTACCCTTCTTGAAGCAAGATCGCACGAACGAAGAGCGCGCGAAACGGCAAGCCTGCTACAGCCCCTCGAA
>JBBRIK010000320.1:0-6493 GCA_038221045.1 Gemmatales bacterium | reverse complement strand
GATATTCCTCGACCAGTCCCAGCCCCCTCGTCGCCTTCAACGGCGCGACGGCGACATACTTGCTCCGCTGATCGTGAGCCGGCGGCCCCCATAACCGAGGAGCAGGGAGAGGACAGAGACCGTCGAGATAGTCGTAGAAGCCGAGGTTGAAATCGACGCGCTGCATTTCGCCGTCGGTGACGAGATCGGCCCCGGCGCGAAGTTGATCGTCGAGGGCGAGGCGGACGGCGTCGCGCACTGCTTCTTCGCGATCGTCTGCTCCGTAGAGTTCGGGATGGCGAGCGACGTCTTCGCAGAACTTCGCGTACCATCCCGGAAAGGACCACGAGCCGATGACGGTCGCGGCGAGTGGCGGCAGGCTCTGCATGACTTGTCTCCTCCGCGAAGTAGTGTATCGCCGTAAAATGCCTTGACGACATTTGTGAGATACTTGAGGAGGCGGGGCCTGTGAAGACGATGCTCGGCCAAGGAGTTTACAGTGTCACCGAGGCAGCACGGCTGACCGGGTTGAAACAACGCCATGTGCGCGAGTGGTTCAGGCGAACTCAAGGCGCTCCTTGTAACCGCCAGGAGGCCGTCAAGAGAGGGTGCATCTTTGGATTTCTCGACCTGATCGATTGCTATGTGGCCGGACAGTTGCGCACGCATGGAGTCGCCCTTCAGATTCTGCACCGCGTTTACCAACGCCTGAAGGATGATCTCCAGACTTCACACCCGTTCTGTCGGCGGGATATGCTCAATTCTGGAGAGGCGCTCCTCACTCAGGTGCTGGACGAGGACGATGAAAAAACGTCGATGGACCTGCTGACTCGAGAGCAGGTATTCTCTCGGATCCTGTTGCCATTCTTCAAACGAATCGACTATGGCGAGGCGTCAAACCTGGCGGAGCGATGGAGGCTTACTTGCGAGGTTGTGCTCGACCCCACCATTTGTTTCGGGCAGCCCGTGGTTGAAGCCGTGGGGATTCCGACAGCAATTCTGGCGGCTGCTCATCACGCGAATGGACAGGACGCGGACCTCGTTGCCGATTGGTACAACGTGCATCCCGATCACGTCCTGGCGGCTGTTCACTTTGAGACGAACCGGGCTGGATGAAGTTTTTCTTCGATCGCTGTATGCCGATCCGCATCGCGCGGATCGTGAGTGCCTACGAAGCCATTCACACGGCTCGTCACCTGGATGACGATATGCGCTTCCACGCTCGGACGCCGGATACGGAATGGATTGCAACACTCGCTGAGGATGATCCAGGATGGGTAGTTATCAGCGGGGACAGCCGTATTCTTCGCGATAGTATCGAGCGGGAAGCTCTCCGCGCGGCTGTTAGCATTTTTCTGCATGAACAAGGCCTGGATGAGCATGAAGTTCCCCGAGTATGCGTGGAAGTTCATCAAAGTCTGGCCTGAAATCGTCGAAGCGGCGTTGCACGGTAGGGCAAGGCTCTGTGAGGTTGCCGGAGGAAAGGCACTCAAGGTCGAGCCGCTTGAGTGACTCTTGGCTCTCGATCACTCCGAACCTTCCAGTGATGCAGTGGGCGTTGGCGGGCATCCTCGCGGCCGGCCTTCTCTCGCCGATGTTCTTCCTATGTCGGCGGGCGTAGAACAACCTCAGAGAAAACGCGAGGGCAAACGAGTTCCGCAAGGGTGATCGCTCATGGGGAAAGTGCACCGCATCTGGGAAGCCAGTGTGATTGGGGCGTTGCATGGCGGCATGTTCAGCCTTCCTCTCTTTGCATTTGGCTTCGCGACGGCACTGAGCGTCTCCGTCTTCCATCTGGGGAACCTTGTCCTTCCGGCCCTGCTTTGCCTCGCAAGTTGCTCCCTGGCCGGAATTATTTACGGCATCACCCTCGAATTGCGGCACGGGCCGATCCGTCTCTCGTTTCGATTGCTTGCCTGGACGGTGGTCCTGTTGGGTGTCCCTGCCGCATTATGGTGCGGTCTGACGCCGATTGGCCGGGCGACGGCAGGCGCGTTCCTGAGCGGCGAGCCGTTCTTCGATTATCGGCCGGCCCGGTTCTGGGCAGAGGCGGCCGGGTCGCCGGATGAGGCGCTGCGCCTCGCGGCGGTGGAGGCCAATCGCACCCTGGCGGCCAAGTTCCAACAGGACATGGCTGCCCTTCGATTGGCGCTGAAGGATTCCTCGAAGACCGTACGCCTGGCAGCAGTGATGGCCTTGGGGCGTGCGGGCAAGAATACGCGCTCTGACGTTCCCGACCTGATCGCCGCCTTGAAGGACGGCAGCGCGGAAGTCCGGGATGAGGTCATCAAGGCGCTGGGACACGCCGGCGGACCGGAAGCAATCGCGGCGATACCTCTCTTGATCGAGATGGGGAAGCGAACTCCGGGACTCCGCTCGCGCATCACATGGGCAATTCGCGACATGGGGGAGGAGGCGTTGCTGGATTTGCTCGTCCTCCTCGACGAGGAGCCCTGGCGTCCGCACGCGCTGCATGCCCTGTGTCACCTCTCCGACCGCGAGATCGATGAAATCGTTCTGGATAGAGTCTTCGACTTCCTGGCCGATCCCGCCATTGCGTCCAATGAGGAATTCAAATACATCTCCCTCTTCTCGGATGCCAGCGCGGGACCGAACATGGGCTCTCGATTATGTCGAGAAGTGTCCGGTCCAGATCGGTATCGACGAGCGGTCGCCCTAGCTGTCTTGCGGTCCATCAGACTTCCGGATGGTCTTCCCGAGGGAGCGATTCCGAGGCTTATCGACGTGGCGCGACGTTCCGCGTCCGGTTTCCTCGAAGCCGAGGCGGGGCCGCAAGCCCTGGCTGTTCTCGCTCGTGAGATGCCGGTGCCGCTTTCTCTTGTCGGGTTACTGAAGGACGCCAATCCGATTGTTCGGGGGCAGTCCGCTCTCGCACTGGACCTCAGGCTCTCGCAAGGCCGGGGTCCTATCTACCCCGCTGACGCCCTGCACCCGCCGTTGCTGGCTGCTCTCGGCGACACGGAACCCTTCGTAAGAGTGCGCGCGGCCGCGACCCTGTGGCGAGATGCACGTCATCCCCAGGCCCTCGCCTGTTTGAAAGAAGCAGTTCTCGGGCGCGATGCCGACGCCCAGTGGTTTGCCGCCGAGACGCTGGCCGACTCATGGCAGCCTGACACGGCGATCAAGGCGGTTCGGGAGCTTCGGGAGGCCTGGCGGCGCGGGAATCCCGATCGCCGTGCGGTGGCCCATGCCTTATGGAAGCTCGACACCGATCCGGAGGTGTTGGCTGCGGCGCTCGAGGATGAGGACGAAGAGAAAAGCGCCTGGGCGGGATGCCAGGCCAGGTCGTTGGCGTCCGATCCCGAGCGCCTGCTCAAACTCCTTGTGGCGAACGTCCCCGGTAAGGAACCACCCATCAAGCGATGGCCGGGCGTCATACACGCTTTGGGAGAGATGGGACGAGCGGCCTCTCCCGCCGTGCCTCTGCTCCGCGAGACCCTGAGCAATCCCGACGTTTTCTCCCGGACTCCGGCCGCATACGCCCTTGGCCGCATCGGTGATCCTGCGGCGGTCCCCGATCTGGTCCGTCTCCTTCAGGACTCCCATGTTCGTACACGCTGGATAGCGGCACGCGCCCTCGGGGACATCGGCCCCGAAGCCGTTGCGGCTGTCCCGGCGCTTGAAGCCGCCATCAAGCAGGCTGCTGCCGACGAAGACGGGCCTGATCCGTGGCTTGTCCAGAGCGTGTGGAAGATCACTCGCTCGAATGATGCTTTTCAAGCCGTACTCCGCCAGGGAAGGTTCACCCTGTGCGAGGCTTCTTCCTTCGACGTTGGCGAACTGGAGATGTCCTGGCTCATCGAAGATCTGAGCAATCCTGAACTTCGCTGCTCATCGCTCGGCATGTTGTCGGCCCTCGGAGGCAAGGCAGAGGAGGCCCTGCCGGCACTGTTCGGCGATCTGGGATGGCGTCTGTTCACTCTCGAAAAAACGGACAAAGGCAACCACATTAACTCGACCGCTGGAGTCATCGAGAGGATCAAACCTGGCGCGGTCGTTCGCCGTCAACTGGTGATGGGCTGCGCAATATGTCTACTGGGCGGCAACTGTCTCGCTCTGATGAGTGGATTCGTCCACTGGCTGCGGAATCGCATCAGGGCCGTTTCTTCTCGTCGAGGCTGACTCCATGCTTCCCTTTCCCGTTGATGACCTCCGTCGCCAATTCCCTGCCCTGCAGAGCATTGTCGCGGGCAAGCAGCCGATCTTCCTCGACGGCCCCGGCGGCACTCAGGTGCCTCAAGCCGTCATTCACGCAATCTCGCACTATCTCTCGACCTGCAACGCCAATCACGGCGGACTATTTACGACGAGCCGGGAATCGGACCGGATCGTCCACGAAGCCCATGCCGCTGTCGCCACCTTGCTCAACGCGCCCTCGCCCGACGAGATCGTCTTCGGCCAGAACATGACGTCGCTGACCTTCCATGTGAGCCGCTCGATCGCGCGCACCTGGAAAGTCGGCGACGAGGTACTGGTCACGCGCCTCGATCATGACGCCAACGTCCGTCCCTGGGTGCTGGCCGCACGCGATGCCGGGGCAACGGTGCAGCTCATCGACGTCCATCCCGAGGACTGCACCCTCGACCTCGATGACCTGCGCCAAAAGCTGTCGCCGGGGACAAAGTTGCTGGCGATCACGGCCGCGTCGAACGTCGTCGGCACTCTCAACGACGTGGCCGCTCTGACCCGGCTGGCTCACGGCGTCGGCGCACTGGTGTATGTCGATGCGGTTCACTATGCTCCGCATGGGTCAATCGACGTGCAGGCCTGGGACTGCGATTTCCTCGCTTGCTCGGCTTACAAATTCTTCGGCCCTCACGTCGGCATACTCTGGGGCAAGCGGCAATGGCTCGAAGAGTTGGAGCCGTGCAAGGTCCGGCCCTGCGCCAACACGCTGCCCGATCGTTGGATGACCGGCACGCAGAATCACGAGGGACTCGCGGGCGTCGCCGCAGCGGTCGGCTATCTCAAGGACGTCGGTCAGGGTGAGATTCACGCTGGCATGAAGCGGATTCGCGACTACGAACAGGATCTGGGCTGCAAGTTGTTGACCGCTCTCGCGGAGCGGCGCCACATCAAGGTCTGGGGGATCAGCGATCCGCGCCGCATCAAGGAGCGAGTGCCGACCATCTCGATCAGCGTCCAGGGCCATACTCCCGCCGAGGTCGCGGAGCATCTGGCGAGGCACGAGATCTACACCTGGAACGGCAACATGTATGCGCTGGAGTTATCGGAGCGTTTGGACCTGGAAGAACGTGGCGGATTCCTGCGTCTGGGGCTGGTCCACTACAACACGGCGGACGAGATCGATCGTCTGTTGCGAGCGCTGGATGAATTGTCCTGACCAGGCGCGGATTCGCATGAGCGAACGCAAGGTCAAACGGTTCCCGGTGCGGTTTTTCAGGTCAAATAGAGTCATCCTGTAACTTGTGAAGCGCAAGGAATGCGCGGCGCGCTATGATGAGCGTCGGCGCACAATTCATTCATTGCGTGTGCCCCCACACCCCCTCTGTTGCCAAAATGCGTACGCGGTGCGCGCCGTCCCGCCCTCTCTGCGGCTGAGCATCAGGTTCAGCTTCTCACGGCCGCGCACAGGGCGGGCCCTACCAACCCACGATTGTTGACGTGCATTTCCGCGTCCTGGGCGCGACACTGTTCTCCTCCAGCTGCACCGGCCGCCAGCGCTGCGTCTGGCCGAGATCGACAATGCACTTGCCTCCTCACCGCCTCTCCATCGCTCAAGCGGTATCTCGAATCGGTCGAGGCCGCCTGACACGCGCGTCATTCCGACAATCGCCGGGCGCTGTGGCCGCTCTTCTTGAACTTCTCCAGCGATTCACTCAATCGCTTGAAGACGTTCGGCTCCTTCAGGTAGACGTTCTCCCTCTCCTGCGGATCCTTCGCCAGGTTGTAAAGTTGTCCCTTCGGCCCATCCGGTTTCTGCTTCTCGCTATGCGGCGCGCTGAAGCCACCCGAGCCGAGACCGTCGATGAGCTTCCAGTCGCCCTGACGAATCGCGAACATCCCGCCGCTGGAATGATGGATCACGGCGTCATGAATCGGCCTGTCGAGCTTCTTTCCCTTCAGCACGGGCAGGATGCTCTCGCTATCCTCGCCGGCATTCGCCGGCAACTTCGCGCCGGTCAACTCGGCACAGGTCGCGAGGAGGTCCGCCAGACAGATCAGTTCATCGCTCGTCGATCCTGCCTTGATCACGTTCGGCCAGCGGGCAATGAAGGGGATGCGATGTCCTCCCTCCCAGGCATCGGACTTCTGGCCGCGGCGATTGTTGCTCGCGGAATGGCCGAACTTCTTGATGTCCTCCGGCGTCCAGTGCGCTCCATTGTCGCTGGTGACAATCACAAGCGTTTCGTTCTCCAGCCCGGCCGTCTTCAGCGCTTTCAGCACCTGGCCGATGCTGTCGTCGGTCTGCATGACGAAGTCGCCGTACCAGCCGGCTTCGCTCTTGCCCTGAAACCCCTTCACCGGCATC
>JBBRIK010000319.1:0-6496 GCA_038221045.1 Gemmatales bacterium | reverse complement strand
GCCTCTCGATGGCTTGCTGTCGCGATCCGCAATCTATCCGATGGCCAGGTTACGCTTTCCATAGACGGCGAATAACTCTCAGTTTGATCCGATGGGCATTACCAAGATGCACGTTTCCTCATCCCGACTGCTGCGACAACTTGCTCGGGAATGATTCACATTCGCTCAGAGGTGCGGAGCCGGGAACGATTTTGCCTTGAGTTGGGAAGACACAGCTCCGGCGCACAGAATCCGCTCGCCTGTCTGTAGCGGCGTATTGTGCATTCTTGGATAGAACGCAATCTCCGGCAGCGCTCCTCGCTAACCTTCGGGCATCTGCAGAGTCACGCAGGATCGCCGAGCTTGAAAGACTCATGGAGTCGCCTGGTGTTGTGCAGGTCTCTGGAGCAGGGGAGATCTACCGTCTCGCCTGCTTGTCGATCCTCACGTTTCAGACGCAAGTGGAAGGGGGAGAATCGTTTACCGGGCAAGATCCTCTTACGAATCGCGACTTGATGAGTCGCATCCAACTTATAGCGGATTGGCTCCTCAGACGATGAACAATGGAGAGTTGCTCCCTCATTGTGGCAGCGGCATCAGGTGGCCCCAGCAGTGCAGGTGCGGATCGGGCGGCAGCGGATCGACTAACTTCAGCCATCCCGCCATCACTAGCGTGCCGACGTGGAAATTGACCGCTTGGTTGAACACCCGAAACATGCTAAGATTGCAGCAAAGACCAACGAGGAGGCCGAAATGACGCCAACACTGAATGCGCTCTACCAGGCGGCACTCGCCCTTTCCGAGGAGGACCGCGCAGAACTGGCCGACCGCCTTCTCGACTCGCTGTCACCCGATGTCCCCTCGCAACTGCATCCTGCCTGGCGCGCCGAACTGCGTCGTCGTACGGCCCAGGTAGATTCAGGAGAGGTCAAGCCCGTACCGTGGCATGAGGTGAGGCGGCTCGCGTGGGAGGCGCTCGATCAGGAGGGAGTGCCTCCCAATGGCTAATGTGGTCTTTCATCCCGACGCCCAGGCCGAATTCCAGGCGGCGCTGTCCTGGTACGGGCAGCAGAGCCGGAGGGCCGCCCAGGGTTTCGAGCGCGAGGTAGACCGAGTCTTGACTGTATTGGCTTCGTCCCCCGATCGCTACCCATTCTACGATGACGTCTACCGCGAAGTGATGTTGACACGGTATCCCTACAGCTTGCTTTATCGCGTCGAGACGAATGGGGACGTCCTGGTGGTAGCGGTGGCGCACGCTTCTCGAGAGCCGGGCTACTGGCAGGGACGGGCCTGAACTTCTGGAGAAGTCACTCGCTGCTCGCCCATCTCCGAACCCGACCCCATGTCGCTGTGTCTTCCCCTCACACTTCGTCATCGCCTCGTTCGCACACACTTCCCAGCCTGAATCAATCCTCCCTCTGCACTTTCTCTCGAACCATCGCATTCCCAGAATCCGTAATGCACCCCGACAGGAGATGGACAATGAACGAGCGTCAAGAACTGGTACAGGACATGGGCCGCGCGTTCACCGTCGTCGAATTGCGGCAACTGAGCATGGCCGCCCTCTTGGCCCTGGCCCGACAGGAGAACATCATCACTCGCGGCCGCGAAAGCCGTTCTGAACTGGTAGAGAAGGTTCTTCGGAACAGGCTCGCCCAGGGACGCGAGGCATACGGCGAAGGTGTGCTGGAGCTGATGCCGGATGGGTTTGGCTTCTTACGCTGCCCAGAGTTCAACTACGAACCAAGCCTTTGCGACCTCTACGTCGCCCCAGCCAGATCATCCGCTTCGCTCTGCGCATGGGCGACACGATCGCCGGTCCGGTCCGCGCTCCCCATGACGGGGAATCAATCTGTGCGCTGCTGCGAGTGGATCGAGTCAATGGGCGCGATCCGCAGGAACTGGAGAGCGTCGTTCTCTTTGAGGAGCGGAAGCCTCTCCATTCACTCGACCGCCTTGATCTCGAACGCGACTCGAAGGAGATGACCCTGCGCGTGCTGGATCTGCTGACGCCACTCGGCAAAGGAGATCGCGGCCTGATCGTCGCCCCGCCGCGCACCGGCAAGACGACGCTGCTGGAGAAGATCGCGCGGGGCGTCGCCAGCAATCATCCCGAATGCGTTGTCTCGATGCTGCTCATCGACGAACCGCCGGAGGACATCGCTCGTATGCAGGATCAACTTCCGGGTGTTGAGGTGGTCGGTTCGACTTTCGAGGAGCCTCCCTGCCGACACGTCGAACTGGCAAGTCTGGTCCTGGAGAAGGCAAGGCTACAGGCAGAGACGGGTCAGGATGTGGTGCTGCTGGTGGACTCACTGACACGTCTGGCGAGGGCGTGGAATGTCGAGAATCCGAGGCTGGGGGGGCGTTTTCTGAGTACGGGGATCGATTCCAGCATCATGGCGGAAACGAAGCATTTCTGGGGGTCGGCTCGGAAGCTGGAAGGAGCGGGAAGCCTGACGATCCTTGCGACGGTGCTGATTGACACCGGATCGCGCATCGATGAAGTAATCTTCGAGGAGTTCAAAGGGACCGGCACGATGGAACTGCATCTCGACCGCCGTCTCTCCGAGCGCGGACTCTGGCCTGCTCTCGAGGTGAATCGCTGCGTGAGAAAGCGCGAGGAGCCTCTCATAGCCCCTGGCGAGCTGCGACGGCGGCAGATTCTGCGAAACGTGCTGCGTGATATGAACCCGATGGAAGCAATGGAACTCCTGCTCCACCGTCTTGAGCAAACCGCAAACAACTCCATCTTCCTCAACAGTTTGCAGATTCCGTGAGAGTCACGAACATCAGGGGAGCGGCATCAGGTGGCCCCAGCAGAGCAGGTGCGGATCGGGCGGCAGCGGATCGACGGGCTTCAGCCATCCCGCCATCACCAGAGCGCCGACGTGGAAATAGACCGCGTCCACGTCCGATGCGCTGCCGGGATAATGACCGAATCCGCCATCGTCATTGCGACACGTCAGCACCCAGTTCGCCGCACGCTGGATTGCCTGCTTCACTTCCTTCCCCGCTCCGAGGTGCCGTAGAGTGAAGACGGCGTCGAAGGTTGCATGGCGGTCGCGCGCCGGCGGATTGATAAACCAGCTCCCGTTCTTGTGCTGATCCTTGAGGACCCGCTTGACGATCGCCTCCGCCTTCGGCGTCTTCTCGCCGATGAGGCGATAGTAATGAGCGGCATGGAACGTCGAGGCAACGTGTTCGCCGATGTAGCCGTCCTCCGACTGCACCATCATGGCTCGAATCTTCTTGTCGGCCTCGACGGGGATCGTGCGTCCTTGCGTGAGATAGGCGAGAGGAAAGAAGCTCGTCATGTAGAGCGGCATCTTCTTGTAGTCCTCTTTCAAGACCACGTCGAAGACCGGCAGCGGATCGTATCGCGGCTTCAGTTCGAGCGCGCGCAGAGCGACAAGTCCCTGCGTCGTGTTGTAAGCGCGAGCCTGGGGCGACTTCGGATCGGCAGTCCCGGCGACATTGACAAAGGCTCCGTCCTTGCCCTGGCGAGCCAGCAAGAACGTCTTCGTCTTCTCCTCGTGCGTCAACTTCCAGCCAAGTGTCTTGTGCAGGACGACCGCATAGACGGTAGGCGCGAGGTCGCTGTAGGCGCTATCGGAGATGCCCGCATAGGCCGGATCGACACCAGGCTGGAAGGAGCCATCGGGCCGGGCGGTCTTCGCGAAGAAGTCTTTCAGACCGGTCAACACCTTGTCAGGAGTTGACTCCTGAGCGGCGATGGGAGCCGCCAAGAGAATTGCGAGCAACAGACACACGGGTTTGGTATGGTGTTTCATGACCGCGATTGTAACCTGCCCGATGAGGAGAAGTCCACGATGAGCCGCTGTCGCATCCTCTGCTGGACGGCCTTGCTCTTTCTGCCCGCCCTCGGCTCGGGAGCGGAGCCGAGGACCATCGCCTGCGAGGACGGCTGGATTAGCTCTCTTGCCTTCAATACCAAGGGAGAGTTCCTCTCGATCGGCACAGCGAACGGCCGCATCCACGGCTGGTTCACAGAACCGTTCGCGGGATATGGCCCATTCAGGAAGACCCACCATGATGTTCTGTCGGCCCTGGCATACTCGCCGGGTGACGTCCCCATTTTCGCCGCGGGCAGTCACGATGGGATGCTTGGTGTGTATGGACGTGCAACGTCTCCGGAGGGATGGCTGAGTAACACGGCGGCACATAAAGGAGCCGTTCTCTCCATCGCCTGGCAGCCAAAGAGGCGTCCGGATGGACCCGAGTTCTACAGCGGCGGCATGGATGGCATGATTCGCCAGTGGGCCGCGAAAGGGCTGAAGCTGAAGAAGGAGTTCAAGGCCCACACCAGTTGGGTGAACGGTCTCGCCGTCAGCGCCGATGGCTCGGTCCTCGTCAGCGGCAGTTCCGATAACACCGTCCGCCTGTGGAAGCTCGACGAGATGAAGGAACAGGCTCGCTGGACTGTGAAGGAAGGCGAGGTGCGCTCGGTCGCGATTTCCCCGGACGGCAAGCACATCGCCGCCGGCATCCGTTACGGCCACGTCAAGGTCTGGAATATCGAGACGAAGAAGGAGGTCGCCGCCATGAAGGGCCATGAAGGCGAGACGTGGGCGGTGGCGTTCACGCCGGACGGCAAGACGCTCTGCTCGGGCGGCGGCGACTGGAACAAGCCGGGCGAGGTTCGCCTTTGGGACACGGCGACATGGAAAGAACGTCAGACGCTCAGGCATACGAATGAGGTGCTATGCCTCGCCGTCTCGCCCGATGGCAAACGCCTGGCGGCGGGTGGCTGGGATGGCAAGGTCCTCGTGTGGGAACTGACGCCTCCTTGAGGATGAATGGCCGGCAACGTCCTGGATCTGATACGGTGAATGGATGAAGCGCTCCTGTTTCGCTGTCGTCGTGGTGTTGTTCTGCTCCTCGCTCCACGCCGCGCCGCCCGCCCTGACCTGGCTCTACCCTGCCGGCGCGAAGCGGGGCAGCACGGTCGAGGTGACGGCGGGCGGTACCTTCGCGCGCTGGCCCGTCCAGGCATGGGCGAGTGACAGGGGGGTGTCCATCAAGATCCTGCCCACCAAGGGCAAGTTGAGTATCAGCGTCGGAGCAGACGTTTCGCCCGGCGTGTGCTGGATTCGTCTGCACGATACGGAGGGGCCGAGCGCCGCGAAGCCGTTCCTCGTCGGCGTTCTGCCCGAGGTGATGGAACAGGAACCCAACGACGACGCGAAGAAGCCCCAGTCCATCAGCGGCGACTGCATCGTCAACGGCAAACTCGGCCAACCCGGCGACGTCGATTGTTTCAGCGTGCGGCTGCGCAAGGGGCAAACGCTTGTCGCTGACCTTGAGGCGAATGAGGTGCTCGGTTCGCCGATGGACGGCGTCTTGCAGGTGCTGTCCGCCGACGGCGCGGTCTTGCAGGAGAACAACGACGACCGCGGACTCGATCCGCGCATCATTTTCAACGCTCCTGCCGAGGGCGTCTTCGTCGTTCGCCTCTATGCGTTCCCGGCGGTTGCCGACAGCAGCATCCGTTTCGCCGGCGCAGAGACGTTTATCTATCGTCTGACGCTGACGACAGGAGCGTTTGCGGATCACCCCTTTCCGCTCGCTGTGTCGCGTGTGTCTCCCGCTCTGGTTCAGGCTATGGGGTGGAACTTGCCGTCTGATTCCCGGCTGAGCGTGAAGCCCGGCGACGAGGACGAGTTGACTCTTTTCGAGCCGCGATTCGTCCGCCCCTTGAAGGTGCGCGTCGAGGCGCATCCCTGTATCGTCGAGGAAAAACCGAACGGCCGCAAGCGCCCTCAAACCGTGAAATTGCCGGTGACAGTGAGCGGCCACATCGAACCCGCGGGCGACGTGTCTGTCTATCGAGTGGAAGTCAGGAAGGGCGAGTCCTTGCTGTTCGAGGTGGAATCGCACGCGCTTGGCTTCCCTCTCGATCCGGTACTGAGACTGACGGACGCATCAGGCAAGATGCTGGTGGAGCAAGACGACAATGGAGCGAGCCATGATGCATCGTTGACCTATACCCCTTCGGCCGATGGCGTAATCCATGTCGAGGTGCGCGATCTGCACGGCCACGGTGGGCCGCGCTATGTTTATCGCCTTCGGATCGTCCGTCCCGAGCCTGCATTTGCGCTGGTCGTCAAGGGAGATCGCTTCATCCTGACGCCGGGCAAATCGCTTGAAATCCCTGTCGTCATCGAGCGCAAGAACGGCTTCAAGGAGGAGATCGCAATCGAGGGGGCAGACCTTCCCGCCGGCGTTTCGGCCGCCCTGGTTCGCACACGCGAGGCGAACGGAACCTTGAAGCTGACATCAGGACCGGGAGCGGGGGCGGGAGGTTTTCGCATCGTCGGGCGCGGCGCCGGCAAGCAGCGTTCAACGGGCTATCTGTGGCTGAGTGCACCAGCAAAGTGAATCATGAGCTATACGGTCAAGGAGATTTACTACACGCTGCAAGGAGAGGGCGCGAACGTCGGGCGGGCCGCAGTGTTCCTACGCTTCACCGGCTGCAACCTCTGGACGGGCC
>JBBRIK010000318.1:0-6507 GCA_038221045.1 Gemmatales bacterium | reverse complement strand
CCCGTCTCGAACAGTTCGGGGATCAGGTTTACTGGCGGAAAGGTAGTCATCGACCCACCATCCACCAGCATCTATGCGGGAATTTCCATCTTCCAGCGGCGTGATGCGGATGTTTCCCTGAGCATTACGGGACAGGGAGGCATGGCTATCTCCGGGACCTTCTACGTGGCGGGCGGGCCAGTCAAGATCACGGGAAGCAGCAGCAGCAGTCTGGATGTCATCGGCTCACAGTATATCAGCCGCACCCTGCAAGCAGGAGGGAATGGAAACTTCACCGTCGATTGGAATCCTGCCAAGACTGCTCGCACTCGCCAACTCTGCCTTGTCGAGTGATCGGCCCGCGATGCACGACTTTCGTTCGGGCAGGATTTGATGCGTCGGCCCTGCCTATCCCCTCAAGGCACGGGTCGCCGTGTGTCTGGGATCGGGCGGTGGTTTTGTTCCGCGCATCATTTGGCAGGCATAGCGAGACTTGCGCCTCACGGATAGCACGACCGTTCTCGTCAATGCGAACTTGCCCGAAGCAGGATGGGGAAGCCCGCAGTGGCTGTCACCGGCCAGCTTTTTTCGCTCGACGGTCCCAGGTCGAGATCGTTCTGGAGACCACGGTCGACGCACTGAAGCACGTCTTCACGCCCAACGGCGTTCGCATCGACTATCTTCACATCGACGCGGATCATTCCTACGAGCGCGGTGGCCTGAGAAGTGTTTCGCAAGGGAAGCAGAGGCGGCGGGGCGATGGACTCGCCGCTCAGCCGCCGACTGTTCTCATCCCGGTTTCCCTGCGCGGAGTTTTAGCCGGCTCGCGGGTGTGGCGAGCAAGGTGCGCACCCTTCAGGGCCATCCTGTCTCTCGGACGCGGACGGCCCTGATCGGTCTTACTTGCGATGGCGGATCCTGGCGCGCATACGTCGCTTTTTCCGTCCTACCTTACGCCGTCCTTTTCTTTTCTTCATGAGTCTTGCGTGCCTTTCGTACGCGGGGTGGAGGACTGGGGGTTCTGAGGACCAATCTCGGCAAGCCCAGTTGCTCGTGCAGGTGATGCACTTCGTCGGGAATGGCTTCGGCCAGTTTACGCGCCAGGGGACAATCCGACTCGGGGTCGGTCAATTCCTTGAGCACGCCGCGGAACGCGCGAGTGATCTGGTCGTCGTAGCGGTTATCGCGGGTCTCGCGCAACAGAGCGTACATCGCGGGCAGCCCCTTGAGGAGCCCGACAACGGCGTTCTTGCGGTCGGCGAGGATCGCCGTGGCCTGGACCGCTTTGCCGAGACTCTCCAGGTACAGCCGGATTGCATTTTCCATTCGCTCTCCCGTGGAAAGAGGATATTGTACTGTAGTCGCCCCCGAAAGAAACCCGAATCCCCTCTTTCGCGATGCCGCCCCTCTTTTCGACTCGATGGACCCACTCATGAAACTCCGCCTTTTCGCAGCGTTTTTCCTCGTCTCCGCCGCCCACGCCGCTCAGCCGCCGGCCGATCCTGTCGCCCACATCCGCGACAACTTCACCAAACGCGAAGTCCGCATTCCCATGCGCGACGGTGTGCGGCTCTTCACGGTCGTCTACACTCCGAAGGACGCCGCAAAGAGATGTCCCGTGCTGCTGGCGCGCACGCCATACAACGCCGACCCCGATGGCAAGAACAAGCCGAGGGCGTCCATTGGCCCCAATCCGTACTTCCTGAAGGAAGGCTACATCTTCGTCTATCAGGACGTTCGAGGCCGCTATATGTCCGAGGGCAAGTTCGTCAACATGACGCCGCACCTCCGCGACAAGAAGGACAAGAACGACGTCGATGAATCGACCGACACCTTCGACACGATCGACTGGCTGCTGAAGAACGTCGAGAACCATAACGACAAGGCCGGACTGTGGGGCATCTCCTATCCCGGCTTCTACGCCGCCGCCGGCATGATCGACGCCCATCCCGCCCTCAAGGCCGTCTCGCCGCAGGCGCCCATCGCCGACTGGTGGTACGACGACTTCCATCATCACGGTGCTTTCTTCCTGCCACACGCCTTCAACTTCTTCGCCCAGTTCGGCAGGCCGCGCCCCGAGCCGACGACGAAATCACATCCGAAATTCGACTACGGCACGAAAGACGGCTACCAGTACTATCTCGATCTCGGCTCGCTGCGGAACGCCGACACGAAATACTTCAAGGGTCAGGTCGCTTTCTGGAACGAGATGTGCGATCACCCGAACTACGATGACTTCTGGAAGTCGCGCAATCTGCTGCCGCATCTCAAGAAGGTGGCTCCCGCCGTCATGACCGTCGGCGGTTGGTTCGACGCCGAGGACCTCTATGGCCCGCTGAAGCTCCATCACCAGATCGAGAAGCAGAACCCCGATATCTTCAACGTCCTGGTGATGGGGCCGTGGATTCACGGCGGCTGGTCGAAGCGGGGTGGCAATCGCGTCGGCAACATCGAGTTCGGCTCGGCCACGTCCGACCACTTCCAGAAGAACATCGAGCTACCCTTCTTCAATCACTTCCTCAAGGGGGAGGGGAACTTCAAGCAACCGAAGGCAACTGTATTCGAGACCGGCAAGAACGCCTGGCGGGCCTTCGACGTCTGGCCTCCCAGGGAGACGACCGAGAAGACGCTGTACCTGCATCGAGGCGGGAAACTGGCCTTCGAGCCGCCCGCCGAGGAGGGAGAACTGTACGACGAGTTCGTCAGCGATCCCGCGAAGCCCGTCCCCTTCACGGAGACCATCGCCAACGGAATGACGACGGAGTACATGACGGACGATCAGCGTTTCGCGGCCCGCCGGCCCGACGTGCTGGTCTACCAGAGCGACGTCCTCGACACGGACGTGACCCTGGCGGGTCCGCTGCAAGCCGACCTGCGCGTGTCCACGTCGGGGACCGACTCCGACTGGATCGTGAAGCTGATTGACGTGATGCCGCCCGGTACGGAGAACCCGAAACTGAGGTCGCCGACGCAGCCTTACAGCGGCTATCAGATGATGGTGCGGAGCGAGGTGATTCGCGGCCGATTCCGCAACAGCAAGGAGAGGCCGGAGGCGTTCATCTCGAATCAGCCGACCAAGGTGCCGGTGGAACTGCTCGACGTGCTGCACACGTTCAAGAAGGGCCATCGCATCATGGTGCAGGTGCAGAGCAGTTGGTTCCCGCTGATCGACCGCAATCCGCAGAAGTTCGTGCAGAACATCTACAAGGCGGACGAGAAGGACTTCATCAAGGCGACGCAGCGCGTCTACTGCTCGAAGACGCTGCCGACGTCGCTGAAAGTCGGAGTATTGCCGTCGAAGTGAAGCCCTCTGAATTACCGCTTGCGGCGTAGCGGATCCCCTTGCAAAGCCGCAAGCGGCACAGGAGCCGAGCGTGTCCACCGATCGACGCCATGCCAGCAGTTACTTTGAATGTCTGCTGCGCGAACACAGCCGAGAAGACCTGCTCGCTTGCCTGACTCCGCACACCGAAGCGATTCCGCCCAAGGTGCCGGGAGGCGCTCATGTCAGCGATGAGGCGCTCGACCGCCGCTGGGAACTGCTGCCTCATGCAGCGTCTGGCCGCGAGCAACTCGTTGACGCCCGCACTTTGGAGCAGCGCGACCACTATCGAAAGAACATCGAGAACTTCATCGGCACGGTGAAAGTGCCGGTGGGCCTCGCGGGACCGTTGCGTGTCAATGGCCTGTTCGCGCGCGGGGACTATTACGTCCCATTGGCCACGAGTGAGGCGGCCCTCGTCGCGTCCTACAGCCGGGGCAGCCAGTTGTTGAGTGAGGCGGGCGGCTGCACCGCCGTCCTGCTCAACGAGGGCGTGAGCCGGGCGCCGGGCTTCGCGTTCGCCAGTCTGCGAGAGGCGGGCCTCTTCGTCCTGTGGGTGACGGAACATCTCGACGACCTCCGCCGTGAGGCCGAAGCGACGACGCGGCACGGCAAGTTCGTGGATTTGCGCATCTCCATCGAGGGGAGCAACGTCTTCCTCTGCTTCGAGTACACGACCGGCGACGCCTCGGGACAGAACATGGTGACACTGGCGACGGAGGCGGCTCTGTCCTGGATCGAGCAGAACAGTCCGATCAAGCCGCGCCATTACTTCCTTGAAGCGAACATGTCCGGCGACAAGAAGGCGAGCGCGCAATCGTTCCTGTTGGTTCGCGGTAAGAAGGTGACGGCCGAGGTGGTCCTGTCCGCCGAGTTGATCGCGAAGAGGCTGCGAACGACACCGGCTCGCATGCTCGATTTCTGGCGCATGTCGGCGATGGGAGGGGTTCTCTCGGGGACGATGGGACTGCACGGCCATTACGCCAACGGGCTGGCCGCTCTCTATCTGGCGACGGGTCAGGACGTTGCCTGTGTGGCCGAGTCGGCGATTGGCGTCACGCGATTCGAGGTCGTCGAGGACGGCGCTCTGTATGCGAGTGTGACGTTGCCGAACATCATGGTTGGCAGTGTGGGCGGCGGCACGGGACTGCCGAGCCAGCGGGCCTGTTTGGAGATAATGGGCTTGTCGGGGTCGGGCCATGCGCGCGCCCTGGCGGAGGTATGCGCGGCCCTGTGTCTGGCGGGAGAGTTGTCGATCATTGGCGCGTTATGTTCGGGAGACTTCGCGCGAGCGCATCGCGTCCTGGCCCGTGGGAAAGCGGGTCATGCGACCGGAACAAGCGGATGAGAAGGGGAGCGAGAAAGGCGGCGTTACCTTCTCCATCAGCCCGGATCTCGCTCAGCAGTTGAGGAGTTCTTTACTCGCGTCTTCCGAGGCTTTGGTTCAGGGAGCTGCGGGTTCAGAAATGTGTGGAAGAGCGCCACGGCCTTGTCTTTGAGGAGGACATGCCGCCGAACCTCCAAGGTCGCGTTGATGATCGCGATGAGTCCATCCACGGACTCCTCATCCTCCACCTCAAGATCCTGAGGGGTCTGCTTCTCCATCAACTCGATCCAGTGGCGGACTTCATACCAGCGCCAGATAGGTGATTTCTGGGAGATATTGGCGATGGGCGGCGGAAACCCTCCTGGCCCGCGTTGTCCGGACGCCAGTTGCCGGATGCTCTCGCGGGAGCGCTGAGTTCGGCGGGCAATTTCGGCCATGGTAACCAACTCGTCCGGCTCGATGCGGATGACCCTGACACCAATGCTTGACGACTCGACGCTGGCAATAGCGGACAGAACCGCATCCTGGAAAGAATCTGCCTCCCGATCGAAGTCCAGGAAGGCCACACCATCCCGGCTCCCGACCAGTGCGTCATCGCAGCCTGCCTGATACAGTGCATCTGTCACTGCGTCCGTCAATTCAGAGACCCCATCGAGAACCAGCGTGAAGGTCCACACTCGGCTCGTCGATCCTGTCGTAGTTTGGGACATGACATTTCCTTTGCCCGTCAATGAGGACACTTGTCAACCCGCCGACGAATCTGTCGAGCATGGGCAACGGGATTCCGTGGAGTGGACCAGACCGACAACTGACACCCGGCCCGCTTCCCGTGACAGCAACGCAGACGGCCCCAGGCGTGGCCCTTACATGGGACAGCGTCAAGTGTATCTAATTCTCCTGCGCGTACTTGCCCGATTCGTCCGGTGAGCGGGGCCAGTAATGGCCCCGGTTTGAAGAAGTACCGGGGCCATTACTGGCCCCACTCGCCTATTCTGGACGGCAGAACTAAGCAACAGGAAAGTACCAGCATCCGCGCCCTGTCGTCAGTTCTCCAAAGCGCCGAAAGCAATGGTTCGCGACTCCCCTTGCAATAATCTCTGACGATCGTATTGAGGATGCCTTGAATTCCGAGGGGAGGGTTTGCCGAAGAAGTAAGATGTGACCCCTCCGTGATCAGACGGGAGCCTCTTCATTTGCAAGGAGTCCTGCATGGCGAAACACACACGCCGAGGTAGTTGGGCCGGTTTAGGGGGAGCCGCGGCGTTCCTGGCCTGGTGTGGCAGCGCCCACGCCACGCCCACGCCCGCCCAGATCCTCAACTTTGCCCCCCGTCAGCCCGGTGTCGAGTGTACCATCCCCAACGCCGAACAGCAGAAGACCTGCAAGGTCTCTCTCCTGAAAGACCGCAAGGGCAGCGGCTGGCTCATGACCGATGCGGCAGGACAGACCCTGCGCCGCTTCTACGATTCCAACAGCGACAACAAGATCGACGTCTGGTCCTACTACAAGGACGGCGTCGAGGTCTATCGCGAGACCGACACGAACTTCAACGGCAAGCCCGATCAGTATCGCTGGCTCAACAGCGCCGGCACGCGCTGGGGTGTGGACGTCAACGAGGACGGCCACATCGATTCGTGGAAGGTCATCTCGCCCGAGGAAGTCAGCCAGGAAGTCCTCCAGGCCGTCGCCAGCGGCGATTACACTCGCCTCCAGGCCGTGTTGATGAACGAGGCCGAGATCAAGGTCCTCGAACTGGCGCCCGCCGAGGCCCAGAAGATGCGCGAGTCGCTCAAGCAGGCGCAGACGCGCTTCAATGAGATGGCCGCCAAGCTCAAGGGGATGGAGAAGGTCAACTGGCTGCACCTCGAATCGACCATGC
>JBBRIK010000317.1:0-6509 GCA_038221045.1 Gemmatales bacterium | reverse complement strand
GGACCTTCGTCGATCGCGCGCATGCTCTCGGAGTGGGAGTCATCCTCGACGTCGTTTACAACCACCTCGGGCCGGACGGCAATTTTCTCAAGGCGTTCAGTCCCGCTTATTTCAGCAAGCGTCACAAGACCGACTGGGGCGAGGCCATCAATTTCGATGGACAGGACGCCGAGCCGGTCCGCGAGTTCTTTCTGACCAACGCTGCCTACTGGATCGCGGAGTATCACCTTGACGGCTTGCGACTGGACGCCACCCAGAACATCTACGACGACAGTCCCGGCGAGCATATCCTGGCGGCCATTGCCCGCGTGACGCGGCAAGCGGCTGGCCAGCGATCCATCGTTCTCATCGGCGAGAACGAGCCGCAAGAGACGAAGCTAGTGCGCTCGCCGGACAAGGGCGGCTATGGACTCGACATGCTCTGGAACGACGACTTCCATCACACGGCCCGCGTCGCCCTGACGGGACGCAACGAAGCCTACTACTCGGACCATCGCGGCAGCTCGCAGGAGTTGATCTCGGCCGCGAAGTACGGCTACCTGTACCAGGGACAGTATTACTCGTGGCAGGAGCAGGGACGCGGGACGCCCGGCCTCGATCTGCCGCCGGCGTCCTTTGTCACCTTCATCGACAATCACGATCAGGTCGCCAACTCGGGCAAGGGGCTGCGTTGTCAGGCGTTGACGTCTCCCGGACGCTACCGGGCCATGACGGCGCTGATGCTGCTCGCTCCCGGTACGCCGATGCTCTTCCAGGGCCAGGAGTTCGCCTCGTCATCTCCGTTCTACTACTTCGCCGATCACAAGCCGGAATTGGCCGTCCTGGTGCGTGACGGGCGGCTCGAATTCCTGTCGCAGTTCCCTTGTCTGGCGAATCCCGAAAAACGACCGGTAGTCCCGGCCCCGCATCAGGTCGAGACCTTCATGCGCTGCAAGCTCGATCCGAATGAGATGACGAAGAATGCGTGGGCGGTCGATCTGCACCGGGATCTGCTGCGTCTGAGGCGAGACGATCCGACGTTCCGGCGTCAGAAGCCGCGCGGCATCGATGGGGCGGTGCTGGGGACGGAGGCGCTGGTGCTGCGCTTCTTCGGCGAGACGCCGGAGGAAGATCGCTTGCTGCTGTTCAACCTGGGAGTGGACCTGGAGATGCGTCCGATGCCGGAGCCTCTCCTGGCCCCGCCTTTCGACCGGCAATGGGGGATGCTCTGGTCCAGCGAAGATCCGCGCTATGCCGGCGGCGGGGTGCCTCTGCTGGTCCCCGAGTCTTCGTGGATCGTACCGGGTCACTCGGCTTTCGTGCTGACTCCGGTGCCGCGCGAGGCACTCAAAGAGCCGCGAGTTGCCGGAGTACAGCCCGTAACTTCGCCAAAGCCCGGCCGCGATGACTCAAGGCGTGCTTGGCGCGGGCGCTCAGTTCGCCGAACGTCTGGTGATACTCGGGAATGAGGAAGAGAGGATCGTAGCCAAAGCCGCCCGTGCCGCGATAGTCCTTCAGGATCACCCCATGACAGCGGCCCTCGACGACGACCTTCACCTCGCCGGACGGATCGGCAAGTGCGGCCGTGCAGACATAATACGCCGCGCGCCGATCGTCGGGCTTCTTCGCCAACTCGGCGAGCAGTTTGGCGTTGTTGGCCGCGTCCTCGTGCATGGGGCCGGCGTAGCGCGCTGAGTAGACGCCTGGCTCACCATTAAGGGCTGGCACGACCAGGCCACTATCCTCGCCGAGAACCCACTCCTTCAGATGCTTCGCCAGCGTCACCGCCTTCTTGCGGGCGTTGGCCTCAAACGTGTCGCCGTCTTCTTCCACCTCCGGGGCCTCAGGATAGCCGGTCAGATCGTGCACCTTGACGTCCAGATCGTGAAGGATTTCGAGGATTTCTTGACGCTTTTTCACGTTGCGAGTTCCGACCACGAGCAAGCGCATAACACTCTCCTTCGCCGATGGCCCATCAAGCGGCTCGTTTCGGCCTCGCCTGAATGCGGAAGAGACCAAAGATCTCATCTTCGCTCAGACCGAGTGAACTGGGCGCGCCGTTCTGAGCGATCAGGTCCTGGAATATCTGTCTCTTCCTCTCAAGGATTTCCGCGATGCGGCCCTCAATGGTATTCTGCGAGACGAAGCGCGTCACGAACACGGGATCTTTCTGGCCCAGACGATGGGCGCGATTGATGGCCTGGTCCTCAACGGCGGGATTCCACCAGCGGTCGAACAGGAAGACGTAGTTGGTGAACTGCAAGTTCAGCCCCACGCTGCCGGTACCGTAGCTCATAAGGATGACGTGCCGATCGGGATCGGTCTTGAAGCGGTCGAGAATGCCCTGGCGCTCGGCGTGCGGCACCCGGCCATGATAGAGCATCGGGCCATAGGGCTTGAGCGCCTTGGCCAGCGTCTCCAGCGGCTCGACCCACTGCGAGAAGATGATGGCCTTGCGGCCGCTCTCGGCCACCTCCGCCATGTCGGCGAGCAACTGCTCCAACTTGGCGCTCGATCCCGTCAGCGGATCGAAGTTGCAAATCTGCTTCAGCCGCATCACCAACTCAAAGACGTGCTGGACCGTGATAGTGTTCTCCATCGCGTTGAGACGGATGACGCCCTCGTTCTCCGCGAGGTCATAGGCTTCGCGCTGTGCGGTCGTCAGTTCGAGATGACTGTCTCGATAGATGCGCGGCGGCATGTCAGGGGCCGCTTCCTCCTTGGTCCGGCGCAGGATCGAGTCGCTGGTGAGGTCCGGCAACTTCTGCATCGGCGTGTCAGGTGGAATGCGGTGTGGATCGACGAACGCGAAGATGTTGACGAGGTCCTCCGGGCGGTTCTCGATCGGCGTCCCCGACATGGCCCAGGAGCGCTTGCGCTTGATGGCGCGCACCACCTGGGCCGTCTTGGAATCGTACGATTTGATGCGCTGGGCCTCATCGAGAATGACAAGGTCGAAGGCAAGGGTGCCGTCGTTGACGAAGGGCGCGTCGCGCGTCAGCAGTTCGTAGTTGACCAGCTTGAGCGGAGAGTTCGAGACATACCAGGTCGCCCGGCGCGTCTCGGTGTCGCCGGTGACGACCTCGAAGGGCAGATCGGGCGCCCACATGCGCAACTCGCGCGTCCAGTTGATGACCAGTGGCTTCGGACAGATGACGAGGGCTCTCTGAATGAAGCCGCCGTGGAACAGCAGCCGCATGGCGATGATCGCCTGGGCCGTCTTTCCCAGCCCCATCTCGTCGGCCAGCAAGGCGGCCTCGCGCGGCATCAGAAACGCGATGCCCTTCATCTGATACGGGTACGGCTTGAAGGGCAAATTCAGTTGCCGGCCGGCGAACAGGTTTTCGAGCGAGGGCTGAAGCAAGTAGAGAAGACGATCCTTGAACAGCACGGAGTCACGCGGCGGCAGCAGCCGCGTTTTGGGCGAACTTGCGCCCTCAGCAGGTTCGTCCGGCTCCTCGGTTTGGGGAGCGATGCGGAGAGCGGGCTGCTCCTCGTTATCGGTCAGGACGGGTTCCGGCGGCGTCGGGAACTTCCAACCCTGGGTGCTGACCTCAAGCGACAGTTTGCCGAGTGAGCGCACCCAAGGCGGGCTGGCGAGCAGGCGCACGTCGCGCGCCTGGGGCGCCAGTGACTTCTCGAACGCGGAAAAAATACAGGACTCGACGACGAGAGGCTGCGTCTCACTCGCGGCGCTCTCGTCGCTGCTCTCTGACGTCATGGGAGACCCTCGCCGATCCGTGTCGCGATCAGACGTGTCCGAAGTCCGCGGCGACATAAATGCGGCCTGTCCGCTGATCCTGAGCAATGCCAACGCCGATGTCGTGGACCTGCGCTGACAGCATGGTGGCGTTGTGGCCCGGCGACACCTTCCAGCCGTCGAAGTAATACTGCGCCAGTTGATCGACGGAGTAGACGCGGTTGATGCCCAGAGTGCGACGAATGGCAGGATCGTACAGGTGAATGTTCTCGGCGGCGAAACTGAAGGAGTAGCCGGCTGCGTGGACGCGATCCACCAGCGTTCGGCCGTCCAGGTTGTCGTGAGCGTAATGGCCGGTCCGGGCCATGTAGTCCGCCTGGTACTGAGCGGAGGCCATCAGGCGCGAGTCAATGGTCAGCGACTGCAATCCCCTACTGTGGCGATAGGCGTCGATCAGTTCGATCAGCCGTGACGCATCCGCCGCGAAGGGACTCTCCGCCAAGAGCGCGTTGCGTCCGCCTGGAAGATGGCGGATCACCTCTACGTTGACGGCCGAACGCGGATGCGTTGTGCCTGTCAAGTTGAGCGTGTCGCGACCGGTGCCGCCATCGACGACGTCCCGGGCGCTTCGCGAAGTGATGACGTCGTCGTTGGCCTGGCCGGCCAGGTAATTCGCTCCCGCTCCGCCGTCGAGCCAGTCGCGGCCCTCGCCGCCGTAGATGCGATCGTTGCCGCCTCGTCCCCACACCTGATCGTTGCCGCCCTCCCCGTGGATCTCATCGCTGCCCTGGCCTCCCCAGACCTTGTCGTTACCCAGCCCCGCCCAGATCTTGACCGGTGCAAGCAGGGCGTTCTGCCCTCTGATCTCGTCTCCGCCGACCTGTATCCAGTCGTCCCCCGCGAGTCCGCGAACCTCTATCCTCGACACGGCCGAGGCGCTGACGCTGGAAGCGCGGCCGTGGCCGGCGACGTTGATGCTCACATGATCGATGGAAATGCGGTAGTTGTGTTCGCGGACGACGATGTGGTCAGCGCCCTTCGTGCCGTCGATACGGAGCAGGCCGTTCGACAGAGTGGCAGTCAGGTGAGCGGCCATGAGGGCGCGTTCTTCGAGGCCCTCGACGCACGGCTTGAACGAAGGGGAGCTTCCGTATTGCATGCGGAGATTCCTTTCTCGACGAATCAAATCGGTATGGCGGTTTTCCTTCGGGACGCTTCACGCCTTTATCAGGCAAATCGGGACCTCCGGCGCGGGAAGTCGACGGCGCCGGCGATCGGGCGTGCGAAATGCACACCCTGAATGGAGTAACTCCTCCATGGTGAAAATGGAAAAGAGGCACAGCGACGAGCAGTGCGGACTTGTGACGCTGGCAATATCGAAATACCCGCCCCACTGTCAACAGCCAAATCGAGGAAAAACCTTCAATCCGACCTGAATTGCGCCGACTCGCGGGGTAAGAGGGGTCGTACAGGATGCAATCAAAACGCTTGTTGTGACGATTCTCTCAAGGGGAGCGCCTGGCCCGCCGATGACTGAATGAGGATGAATCACCTGGCTCATCGCGCTCGCTATGCGGGGGCCTGGTCTGCATCGCAGCTGATTGGGGGATGGAACGATGCTGAGCAAATGGGTAGGAATGGGTCTGCTGGCTCTGCCGCTGGCATTCGGAACGCAGGCGAAGGCCCAGTACCTGCCGAGGCCCGTGGGCGCGGCTCGCATGCCCGAGCCGGCGCCTCTTGGCGCGAAGGGACCGCCGGCACCGCCATTGCAACTCGTCGAAGGCCCCATCTCGCCCGAGGCGGCGCCGCCGGGTCCAGGGCTGGACATGTCGCTCTCGGAAGAGCACACCAGCGCGTTCCAGGCGGTGGAACCGTGTTCCAAGATTGACTTTGTGGTCGGTTTCGGCTCCATAGGCCTGGTGAGGCAGGGACTCGGCAGCAACTTCATCGGCGTGACCGATACAGCGCCACAGTCTGTCATCGGCAACTTCGACACCATCCAAACAGGTATGGGCGCGGGCTTCAAAGGCAGTGCGATGCTCGTAGGCGAATACAGCGGCCTGGAAGTTGCCGGCTTCGCGGTTGGGCGCGAGCGAAGTAGTACCTCGATCGGCTCGCCATCGGAGTTGGTCACTCCGTCGTTTTCTCGACTCGATCTGCCATTTTTCAATGCGCCACGAGGATTCGAGGGAAACAATGGCCTCTGGCGACAGGCGGACTCCGGCACGATTCAATTTGAAACGTCGCTCGCCAGTGCCGAGGCGAACATCCGGGTCTGGTCGAACATTGCCAGCCCCTTCGAGGGAATTTTCGGTCTGCGGTTCTTCGATCACAAGGAGGCTCTCGACTACACCACCGTGGACGATCAATTTCAGAGGGTCATCAATGGGGGCGATCCGCGTGTGATTGCCACTTACGAGACCCGGGTGCGGAATCGGGTCATCGCTCCGCAACTGGGCATCGAGGGTCACTTCCTGCCGTTCAACTGGCTGTCGCTCAGCTACATGGGCAAGGGAATGGCAGGCCTGAACTTGGTGGACCGGCAGATCTCCCTCCGCCGCGGCGATGGCGTCTACGGATTCCGCACCGAAGACAAGAACCTGATGCGCTTCGCTCATGCCTATGAGTTGTCGTTCAACGCCGAGATATCGCTGCTGGAAAAGGCGCGTCTGCGGGCGGGCTACAACTTCTTCTGGCTCGTGGACGTCGCGACGGCGGTCGGCCAGATCGATTACGATCTCAGTCATACGGCAGGCCGGCGAAACTCCTCGGACTCGGTCTACTATCACGGCCCGTCCATCGAGTTGCAGTTCATCTTCTGACCGAGTCT
>JBBRIK010000316.1:0-6518 GCA_038221045.1 Gemmatales bacterium | reverse complement strand
TTGCCCGGCAGATTGACGATCAGCGAACGCCCGCGAATGCCGGCGACCTGACGCGACAGGATCGCGGTCGGCACCACGCGAAGCGACACGGCCCGCATCTGTTCGCCAAACCCATCGAGCATCTTCTCGCACACCGCCTCTGTCGCTTCCGGCGTCACGTCGCGCTTCGCTGGCCCGGTGCCGCCGGTCGTCACAACGAGACAGCAGCCCTCGACGTCGCAGAGATCGCGCAACGTCTGCTCGATCAGCGGCTGTTCATCGGGAATGACGCGCGGAACGGGCTGCCATTCGCAGGAGAGAATGTCGCGCAAGCATTCCTGAATCGCGGGACCGCCCAGGTCCTGATACTCCCCCCGACTGGCTCGGTCGGAGACGGTGACGATGCCGATGCGAATGGAAGGCGTCATGACGAACGCTCAGGAAATGATGAATGATGAATGATGAATGGAAGACATGAGAAGAGAAGCGGCTTTGTCTTCCATTCATCATTCATCATTTCGGTTATTGCTGTCCCAGGTCCCACACCTTGACCGTCTGATCGCTGCTGGCCGAGGCGACGCGCTTGCCGTCCGGCGACACCGCCACACCCGTGACGTTCCCCGTGTGGCCTCTCAGTACATGCGACAGCTTGCCGGCCGCGACGTTCCAGACCATCACCGACGAGTCGTCGCCGCCTGAAATCACCTGGCGTCCATCCGGCGAGAACACGGCCGAGCGCACCACGCCCTTCTGTCCCTCCAGGACGCGAATCTCACGGCCAATGGCCGTGTCCCAGAGACGAATCGAGCGATCCTCGCCACCCGAAACAAGCTTCTTGCCGTCAGGCGAGAAGGCCACGCTCCGTACGCCCTTGTCGTGTCCTTCCAGCCGGCGAACGATCTCACCCGTCGCCACGTTCCACAACCGAACATGGCCATCGCCGCCACCCGTCGCCAGGCGCGTTCCGTCCGGCGAAAACGCGACGCAGAACACGGCTCGCGTGTGGCCCCGCAGCGCTCGCAGTTCCTTCCCCGTCGCCGCCTCAAAGATGCGAACCACGCCATCGCTGCTCGAGGTCGCCAGCACCTTGCCGTCCGGCGAAAAGGCGACGGCGTAGACGCTGGTCTGTTCGCCGCCCAGCGCGAGACGCCGCAGTTCCTTGCCCGTGGCCACGTCCGACAGACAGACGTTGCCGTCGCCGCCGCCGCTGGCCAGCAAACGCCCATCGGGAGAGAAGGCCAACCCCTCGACCGCCCCCTTGTGAGAACGCATGGCCACGGTCTGCTGGCCCGTGGTAACGTCCCAGACGTTGACGGTGGCGTCAACGCCGCCCGTGGCAAGGCGTTTGCCGTCGGGGGAATAGGCGATGGCCTGAACGCCGCCCTTGTGACCCTGGAAGGCCATCACCTCTTTCTGAGCAAATGCCGAGGCGGACGCGAGCAGAAGGGCGCTCAGGGCGAGCGCGGGACAAAGGCGGGTAATCATGTTGCGTGACACTCCGAGGGAAATCGAGGAGAGCGAAGGGAGAGCGGCGCTCTGGTCGCCTTCGCACCTCATCATCCCGACGAAACGAAGCCGGCAATAGTTCAAAGCGACACGGGTTTACGCAGTCCCGCCGTGAGCGCGGCCCGCGCCAGGCCGGCCAGCGCGAGATACCACACCTGCAAGACGACGAAGCCTCCCAGCAGGAGGCCCCCGAGCATCTTCAAGCGGCCCTCGTCCCATTCCCGCTCCCGGCTCAGCACGTTGACCCCTCCCAGGTACAGTAGGCTGAACAGCAGGAAGCAGGTGACGCCCATCCTCAGCCCGCGCCGGCCAAAGCTCGCCATCGACGCCCGCAGCGTCAGGAGATGACAGGCCAGCGTCAGCCAGCACATCCCCTGGAAGGAACAGACGATTGCCTGTTGTTCGCCGTCGTTGAAGGCTGTCACCGGCAGCGAGATCGTCTCTCGTTTCACATCCGGACGAAGGGCTAGCTCCGCCTCCTGCCTCAATCGCTGCTCCTCGGCGAAATGTTGGTTCAGACGATCGAGTCCGATCATCCCGAGCAGGACCAGGATCACAAGAGTGAGCGGCCCGCAAACGCAGGCACCGACGCCCCAACCGCGCGCCCCGGACTCGCGCGGCGCGGCACAGCCCATGCCCGCCCCGGCGATGAACAGCACCATCCCCGCGAACAGGCCCAGCACACTGCTGCCGAGCGCCACCAGCGCGAGAACGGAGGGTCTCTTTTCGTCCGCCAGCGCCCAGACGATGACGGCGAACACAAGCGGACACAGGAGCGTCAGCAAGACGCCGAGGAAGGTCAACGACAGACCGGCGCGCACACTGCCCCAGGCCAGAACGTCGGGCCGCTGGGCCCCTGCCGCCACGGTTTCTTCTTCGGCGATCGCGGACATGGTTCTTCCTTTCTTGCCGCTTGCGGCGTAGCGCTCTTCTGTCCCGCCTCAACGCCCAGGGAATACCGGCGCGGTGCGTCCCACGAGTTCCAGCGTGCTGTTGACGATCTCATGGACGCGCGTCATCCAGCGGTTCTCGTGTTCCTCCGAGTGCGGATCGGACGTCCCTTCCCACAGGTCGAGCAGGTCCCACACCGACTGGCGCCGGTCTTTCGGCAACAGCAGGGCGAGCGTGGCCGAGGTGGCCAGCAGGTCGCGATAGGTATTGATGTGTTCGTCGTAATAATGGGCGGCGACCATCCCGGACGGCTCGCTCGATGGCCCCTCCTTGACGATGGCGTAGCGCTGCCAGGCGTACCAGGCGACGGTGGCGGCGGCGTAAAACTTCGGCAGGGCGTCGGCCATGCGGTCGGTCCAGCGCGTCCGGCTGGCGAACCGGCTGCCGACATAGCTGCCCAGCAGAGAGACGACGAGCGTCCCCAGGCCCGTCATCAAGGGGATGATAACTTGCGTCTCGGCGAGCAGCATGTGCGGTCTCCTCTGGCTTGCTTGCGGGTTCCGGGCAGCTTACCATACTCTACAGAGACAACCGAACAGGGTAAGCGCCATGACCGCACGCAAGGCCAATCCGCCGCGAAAGCTCGCCGAGGTCGAAGAGGAGTTCGTCGGCCTGTGGCGGCAGATGAGCGCCCTTTGGGGCATCAGCCCGACCATGGCCGAGATCCACGGATTGCTTTTCCTCACCGGCGACTCCCTGGCCAGCGACGACATCATGGAGCGGCTCGGCATTTCGCGCGGCAACGCCAGCATGAACCTGCGCCAGTTGCTCGAATGGGGACTCGTTCGCCTCGTCCACAAGCGCGGCGACCGCCGCGATTACTATGAGACGCAACACGACGTCTGGGAAATGTTCACCACAGTCGCGACCCAGCGCAAGCGGCGCGAGATCGATCCGATCCTCAACACGCTCCGTCACTGTCAGGAACGTCTGACGCCGCAGGCCCTCGGCGCGGAAGCGAACGATCCGAACGTACAAGATCGGCGCAAGCGCGTCGGCGATCTGCTCTCCATCCTCAGTCTGATCGACAGCCTCGCCCAGCGCTTCTTCGAGAGCCAACTTGGCCTGCGGGCGGCCGTCGATCTGCTCGCGGGCAAGGACGAGTAAACTGTGTCCGACCCTCTCTTCGCCGATCAGCCGGAACGATGGAGCAGCGCCGCGAGGCGTTATGAAGAGGATTTCATCGACCCGGACAAGCCCGGTATCCGCAACCCCGTTCGCCCCGCCCTGGCGCGTCTGGCCGAGGCCGGCAGCAAGATTGTCGTCGATCTGGGCTGCGGAACGGGACCGCTCTTGCCCTTCCTGGCGAGCCGTTTCAAGCAGGTGATCGCGATCGATTTCGCCGAGGGGATGCTGAGCCGGGCGCGCGAGCGCTGCCAGGCCCTCGCCAACGTCCGCTTCGAGCGGCAATCGCTGATGGACCTGTCCGCGCTGACCACTCCGGTTGACGTCGCCGTCGCGGTCAACAGCCTCATCATGCCGGACCTCGACGAACTGACGCGCTGTCTCGGCGCGGTGCATCGCTGTCTGCGTCCGGGCGGGACGTTCCTGGGCATCGTCCCCTCGATGGACGGTGTGCAGTATTTGACGATGCTGTTGCTGGATCGGGCCAGGCAGACGGGCATGCCGCAGTCGTCGGCCCGCAAGAACGCGGCCCTGCATGGCGAACACGAACTATTCGACTTTGCCTTCGGCGAGTTCCGTTTTCGCGGACTGGTGCAGCATTTCTGGCAGTCGTTCGAGGTGTCGTATCGTCTCAAACAGGCCGGTTTCGACAAGGTGAGCGTGCGCAAAGCGCCACTGTCGTGGGACCAGTGTGCGGGAGGAAAGGACCTCGCGGCGTATCCGCCGCCGTGGGACTGGTTCTTCCAGGCCCAGAAACCCAAAGGCTGACGACCGCGACTCCTCTTTCTTGCCGCTTGCGGCGTAGCGCTCTTCTATCTTTCTTACCCCACCACTTCCGTGCAAGTCTCCTCCCTCACCTTGCGGTAGGCTCGCAAACCCTGAACGGTGACGCGATAGCAAGCCGGCGTCACTCCGGTATTCTGCTCGATCCACCCCTGCGCGATCAATTCGCCATGCAGCCGGCTCAACTCGCGTGCCGTCGCTCCTTGCAAGTCGCCGACGCGCTCGCGCCAGGTCTCGCGCTCGACGAGGGCCGGCTCTCCATAGCATTCGAGCAATTGCACCAGCAGCGTGTCGGCCAGCGGATCGGTTTCCTCGAACATGGGTCCTCTCCTCCCGGCTTCCGTGCCAGTCTGTTGTCATCGGAAGCGAGACGAGCGGAAATGCAAGCGCGCGAGGCAGCGCGACAAACGCACGCCATCGAAAGGACGGGTTGTACCGACTGTGCCGGTTTCAGGGCATTCGCTTGATGAACCCATCGACGCCATCCTGGACAGCGCGCGTCCCAGCGTAAGACAGCGTCAGCAGCGACAGTCCCTTGAGCTGGGCCAGCCCGGCCGGCGTCATCAGGGTGCCATCGAGGTAAAGGTGCTGCAATTTCGGCAGCCTCTTCAATTCCCCGACGCCCTTGTCGGAAACGGCCGTATGACTCATCGCGACAGTCTGCAACTCCTTGAACGAGGCGAGATGGGCAGCCGTCTTGTCGCCGACGTTGGTGAAGCTCAGCCCGATGATTTGCAGGCGATCGAATCCCTTGAGCGGCTCCAGCCCGCCATCGGACACCCGGCTATAGGTGAGATAGAGTACTTGCAGCCCCTTCAGATGGGCCAGCGATTCCAGCCCCTTGTTGCTGATGCGTGTTTCGCAGAGGTAAAGCGTGTGAATCGCGTAGAAGTGCCGCAGATGGGCCAGCGCCTCGTCGGTGATGCGAGGTCCGTTCATCTCGACGCGAGCCAGATACGGCCCGTCCTTGGACTCCTCGAAGACGAGTTTCGCGTCGAGCGCCCTCAGCGCATCGAGAGCCTTGGCTCGCTTTTCGGCGTCGAGCGCCTCCTGCACCGTTTGCCCCTGGCTGATTGGGGATAGAACCAGGAGAAGAAGCATGGCGGCCGCGCAGCGTGTCATGGAAGCACCCTCATCGAGGAGAGGATTCACCCTTCCATCATAGTGCCTGGGTCGAGGCAGACGAAAGGATGATCTTCTCTTATCCGATCCTCGATGCACACTTCTGCCGGTTGGGGGAGAAAAGGAGATTATCCTGCCCTACGATCCGCTACGAAAAGTTTCTCCCATTCAGGCACTCGATTGGTCCCGTTCCAAATTGGAATCCGTCGATCCGCCCCCACTCCGTTAGCGCGTGGTGGATCAGCCCATCGGGATCCTCGAAGGCCCGCGGCTGGAGTTCGAGGGGCGCGATGAGGATATGTCCGTGTTTGTCAAACTCCATGTTCGACCAGGGCCTCGGCAGGACTGACACGGACCACCGGTTGGTTGGGGTGTCCGCTCGCGTCGAACAGGGGGTCATTAAACTGGAACCGAACTCGATGGTGGCACACTGGACACTTGAAGACGTCTCCAGTGACAAGGGTATACGCCAGCCGCGCGACTTCATGGTTGCAATAAGGGCATGGGTCGATATCACGGAATGAGCAGGTAGGACAAACCGTCAGAGATTGAGGCAAGATGTTGCCGCAGTTCAGACATTCCGTCCCGGCTTCATCCTGAACAACCTCCACACTCGCCCGGTCGGCGTGTCCGTACTCCTGCAAGACACGCCGGACTTCAGGCAACCGATCCGTGGCGAACTCAAAGTACGCATTCTGGTCGGCGTCCCGGTGCGTGCCGTGCTTCGGACTGTCGGGATCAATCTCGACCGGCGAGTGCGCCCAAAGGTCGCGACGGACTCGGGCGGCCCATCGCAGATCGTCGGAGGGATCTTTCGCGTTGTGTCGAACAATTACGCGGATACGTTGCATGGCTATTGCTCCTTTTGCATCTTCCCCATTCATCTCTTCGATTATACCTGCATGCGTCGATGGGGAGAAGCGAAGCCCTCACTGCCCGCGCACGTCGTAGCAGAGAAGGACGTCCTCATCGCGCAGATAGAGCCGGCCATCCGACACCACCGGATGACAAAACGCCTGAAAACGGCTCCGCGACGGCTGCGTGAATCGGCC
>JBBRIK010000315.1:0-6543 GCA_038221045.1 Gemmatales bacterium | reverse complement strand
GGTCGTGCCCAGCCGAGCCGCCGATCAGGTTGACAGCGAAGCTGTCGAGAAACTGGTGAAACAACTGGCGAGCGGCCGATTCGCGGAACGCGAAAAGGCCCAGAAGAAGCTCGAAGAAATCGGCCTGCCTGCCCTCGAATCGCTCAAGAAGGCCGTCGAGACCGGCGATCCCGAAACGAAACGCCGCGCCGGTGATCTCGTCGCCAGGCTCGAGAAGCAGGTTCAGGGCGCGAAAATTCTCGCTCCGACGAAACTGCATTTGAACTACAAGGACATGCCGTTGAAGGAGGCCCTGGCCGACTTCAACAAGAAGGCGGGCTACAGCCTGACGCTCGTCGATCCGCAGAACACGTTGAAGGACCGCAAGGTCACTCTCGACACCGGCGAGACGACGTTCTGGCAGGCGTTCGATCAGTTCTGCGCCAAGGCGGGATTGGTCGAAGCGGACGTCAACGACATTCAGCAAGTCCAGCCGGGCTTCCCTGGCGGCGGCATTCAGATTCAGCCGGGCGGACCGATCCAGATTCAACCGGGCGTCATCATCCGGCCGGCAATCAAGCGAGCAATCCCCGCTCCGATGCCCGTGCCCGACAAGATCGAAAAGGCCGGCGGGCTTCAGGTGCAGATCCAGGCGGCACCAGCCGCCAAGGCGCAGGCCGCTCCCGTCCAGGCGCAAGTGCAGCTTCGTAAGCCGGGGTTCCGGCCCGTGCCGCAGCCCATTCAGCAGCCGCAGTTGGGTCAGATCTTGCTCAAGGACGGCAAGCCGGTGACGGTCGCGACGGACTACGCCGGCGCGGTCCGCGTGAAGCAGATGGACAACACGGCGATGTTCGGACCTGCCGGTGAGAAGGAATTGCTCGTCGGGCTGAAGGTCAGCCCCGAGCCGAAGATTCAGTGGCAGCAGTTGGTCAACGTCCGCGTCGAAAAGGCGCTGGACGATCAGGGCCAGAACCTGGCTCAGGTGATGGGCAAGGTCGTTCCGGGCCAGCCGATGGGCGGATTCCAGAACGGCGGGTTCCAGGGGATCATTGGCGGCGCGATGCAGCCCGGCTGGGCTGTGCCGTTCCCCGGTTTCCAGGGCGGCGCGATCCATCAGTATGTGCCGGTTCACCTGACGAAGGGTGAGAAGGCGTCGAAGAGTCTGAAGGAACTCAAGGGCAGCGTGACGGCCCAGGTGCTGACCGAGGCCGAGGTTCACATCAGCGTCGATAACATCTCCAAGGCGGTTGGCAAGACGGTCAAGGGCAAGGAAAGCGGCTCGATCAAGGTGAACGGCTACACGGAGCAGAACGGCCAGATCACGATCCGCGCCGAGATCGATCAGCCCAAGGATGTCGTCCCGGCAGGTCAGGGCAATTTCAACAACTTCAACTTCGGCGGCGGCTTTGGTGGCGGCGGCATTCAGATCCTGCCGGTGCCGGTCCCTCTCCCGCCCGTGGCACCGGCGCTGCCTCCTGGCCTCCAGGTGCAGGTTGCTCCGGCTCAGGTGAAGCAGGTGAAGCAGGTGGCTCAGGTCCAGGTGCAAGTGCAGCAGATCCAGCTTGGCGGCGTTGCCTTCGCCCGTCCCTTCATCGGCGGCAACGGCGGCGGTATGGAACTGCTCGATGAGAAGGGCAATGTCATTCCGCTCGTCGGCAGTGGGATCGGCCTGCAAGGGGGGCCGGGCGCCTTCGTTCAGGAGAACCATTTGACCTTCCAGCCGAAGGAAGGCCAGAAGGCCGCGAAGCTCGTCTTCAAGGGAAGCAAGATCGCCACGGTCGAGATTCCCTTCACGCTCAAGGACGTCAAACTTCCGTGACTCTCTTGCTGCTCGCGGCTTTGCAATAGATATTGCAAAGCCGCGAGCGGCAGCACTTTCTCGGGCCGTCATGTTCACGATCGAGGCCCATCCCACCGGACTGAACACGTTCTGCATGACCTTCTCGGAGACATATCACGATGCACGACATTCCCGTCTTCTGCGTCATGGACGAGGGATAATTCGTTGTGGCGATGGGATGTCCAGGCTAAACTGATCGTATTCGATTCCTCCTGCCTTTGAGGACTTCGCGATGCCTGCCGTCCTCGCCGGATTGCTCCTTTCTCTCGCCGTCCCCGCTCAGGCCGGCGAACCAGCACCTCGAAGCTTTTCGCAGGATGTGGTCCCGGCGCTGACCAAGGCCGGCTGCAACAGCGGTGCCTGTCATGGCTCGTTCCAGGGACGTGGCGGATTTCGGCTGTCGCTGCTTGGCTTCGACCCCGCTGCGGACTTCGATGCCCTCACTCGCGAGGCGCGCGGCCGGCGCGTGTTTCCCGCTCTGCCTGAACGCAGCTTGCTCCTGCTCAAGCCCACGGGGGCCATCGCTCATGGCGGCGGAAAACGCATCGACGCCGACGCGCCGGCCTACGCCGTTCTGCACGACTGGATCCGCGACGGGATGCCCGGTCCGGACGACAAGGAACCCGTCCTGAGACGCCTCGAAGTGTCGCCGCGCGAAGCGATCTTGCTCTCGGGCAAGTCGTTGTCCTTGCGAGTTCGCGCTTTCCTGTCCGATGGCCGGACCCGCGACGTCACTGACTGGGCGCTCTACGAGAGCAACAAGGACACCGTCGCCTCCGTCTCGCCGCGCGGCGAAGTGCGCGGCGGCCAGACGGGACGCGCCGCTCTGATGGTTCGCTATCTCGGCTACCCCGCCGCCGTCTCCATCACGGTCCCTTCGGGCGTTGCTCTCGCAAAGAAGGACTGGCCCAACCACAACTTCATCGACGACCATCTCAGCGATTCCTGGCGGCAGGCTGAACTGGAGCCTGCTCCCCTGTGTGACGACGCCACCTTCCTGCGGCGCGTATTTCTCGACCTCATCGGCACATTGCCGACCCCTGACGAGACGCGCCGCTTTCTGGCGAGCCAGGACGACAAACGCAGGACGAAGCTGGTCGATGAGTTGCTCGAACGGCCGGAGTACGCCGAACACTGGGCGCTCAAGTGGGGCGATCTGCTCCGCGCCCATCGCCGTTCGCTCGGCGAGAAGGGGCTGGGCAGTTTCAACGGCTGGCTCAAGACCGCGCTGCGCGAGAATCGGCCCATCGACCGCACGGTGCGCGAGTTATTGGTCTCCAGGGGCAACGTCTACAAGAACGGAGCGGCCGCCTACTACTTCATCGATCAGATGCCAGAGGAGTTGGCGGAGACGACGGCCCAGGTCTTTCTCGGCGTCCGCATCGGCTGTGCAAAGTGTCATCATCATCCCTTCGAGGTCTGGACGCAGGATGACTATCATGGCCTGGCCGCCTTCTTCGCCCGCGTCCGCCGCAAGGACACGAAGGACGAGGGTCTCTATGGCGGTTCGCAGTCGATCGGCCTGGCGGCGACAGGGGCGCTGGCGCATCCCGTGACGGGCAAGCCGGTCGCGCCGCACGTCCTCGGCGGGACGCCGCTCGATGTCAAGGAGGGCGACGACCCGCGCCGCGCCCTCGCGGACTGGATCACCCAGCGCGAGAATCCGTTCTTCGCCCGTAACATCGTCAATCGCTACTGGGGACAACTCTTCGGTCGCGGCCTCGTCGATCCCATCGACGACATTCGGGCCTCGAACCCGGCTTCTCATCCCGCGCTGCTCGACGCCCTGGCGCGCGATTTCGTCGAACACAAGTACGATCTGAAGCACCTTCTGCGAACGCTCTGCGCCGCGCGGGCGTATCAGCTCGACTCGGAGACGGCGCCGAAACGCGACGTTGATGGCACGTTTTTCACGCATTATCCGCTGCGTCGTCTGCCGGCCGAGGTCTTCCTCGACGCGGTCAATCAAGCGGTGGAGGCGAATGAAGTGTTCGCGGGTCTGCCTCCGGGGACGCGCGCGATCAACTTACCCGATCCGGCCGTCGTGTCGGCGTTCCTCGATACGTTCGGCCGTCCCAAGCGCGCGACCAATTGCGAATGCGAACGCTCCGGGGGACGCGATCTCGGTCAGGCGCTGCACCTGGTCAACAGCGACAAGCTGCACGCCAAGGTCGTTGCGCCGAAGGGCCGGGTCGCACTCCTCCTCGCCAGCAAGATGAAGGACGAGCGTATCGTCGAGGAACTCTATCTGGCCACACTCTCACGTCTTCCGGGCCGTGCGGAGCAGGAGACGATTCGGAAGTTGCTGGCCGAGGCGCCCTCCCGCAAGGAGGGCTTCGAGGACCTGCTCTGGACGCTGCTCAACACGGCGGAGTTCGGTTGCAATCATTGATCTCATGAAGGAGTATCCGCGATGCTGCGTTCGAGTATTCTGTCCGCAATGGTTCTGGGCCTGCTCTCCGGCGTGAGTTCGGCCGCTGACCCGACGAAACTTCCGGCGGGTCCGGCTCCTACTTTCCTGGTGATCGTGGGGATCAACAAGGAGGCGGAGACCTTTGAGGTTTACGAGGTGGTGCCATCGACGCAAACCGTCGAGGTCAAGGAGAAATTCATCGAGGCGGGCATCGAGAAGTCGAGGACCGTACTCAAAGAACTGTCCATCTACAAGACAGGGCGGGTGACGCAGAGTTTGAAGGGTGCCGAGTTTTTCAACGTCAAGGGAGCGAAGCTCAAGGACGAAGAAGGCCGGAAGCGCTTTCTCCCTGGCAGCATCGTGCTTGTCTCAAGCGACGGCAAGAAGGTCGATCCCCGCTATCTGCACCTTGTGAAGGATGACACGCTAATCCTGGTGATCCCGTTGCCCCGCTGATGTCATGGAGGGAGTGCGTCATGTCTGAGCCTGCTTCGACCTCGGATAAAACCAATCCGCCTTCGGGGTCCGGTTCTCTGCCCGTTCCGGCAACCGTTTCTCCCAGCGTCTCCGACGCGAGCGACGACTCCATTCACGATACGGTTGCCCCCTCGTCTTACCCGAGCGTTCTCGGCAGCGATTTGCTGTTTACACGCGCCTCGGACGCCGACCGTGAGATGCCGTCGGTCCCAGGGTACGAGGTGCTGGCGGAACTGGGCCGAGGCGGCATGGGAGTGGTCTACAAGGCGCGGCAGACGCGGCTGGGCCGGGTCGTCGCTCTCAAGATGATCCTCAGCGGCGATCATGCGAGCCGGGAGCAGGTCGCGCGCTTTCAGGAAGAAGCGCGCACGGCGGCCCGCCTGCAACATCCGAACATCGTTCAGGTTTACGAGATTGGCGATTACAAGGATCAGCCCTATCTCGCCCTGGAGTACATCGATGGCCCGAGCCTGGATCGCATCCTCGCCGGCAAGGGGATACCCGCCCGCGAGGCGGCGGCGTTGCTGGAGACGCTCGCACGCGCGATTCATGCCGCGCATCAAAACGGCATCGTCCATCGGGACTTGAAGCCGGCGAATGTCCTTCTTGCCGCTTGCGGCTTGGCATCCGATGCGAAGCCGCAAGCGGCAATCCCCAAGATCACCGACTTCGGACTCGCCAAGCAACTCGACTCGCAAGCGGGCCAGACCCGCAGCGGTGAGATCTTCGGCACCCCTCAGTACATGGCCCCCGAGCAGGCACTCGGACGGGCCAAGGACGTCGGGCCGGCGGCGGATATTTATGCCCTCGGAGCGATCCTGTACGAGTGCCTGACCGGCCGGCCTCCCTTCATCGCCGGCACGACCTGGGAAGTGCTGCTTCAGGTCCAATCGAGCGACCCAATGCCGCCTTCGCGGCTGCTTCCTGGCCTGTCGCACGATCTGGAGACGATCTGCCTGAAATGCCTGGCCAAGGAGCCGCAACAGCGTTACTCTTCGGCGCTGACCCTGGCCCAGGACCTCGAACGCTGGCTTGCCGGGGAACCGATCCTCGGACGACGCGAAGGGACCTTCGCCTGGCTCTGGCGCAAGACGCGACAGAACCCGCTGACCGCTTCGGCTACCGTGGCGGTGCTGCTGGGAATCGTCCTCGCTGTCGGCGCGGGCTGGGTGGTCAAGGACGCCACGAAGAGCAGTGAGGTCGCGCAACTGAACAAGGACGTGGAAGCGGGACTGGAAGATGCCCCCTGGACGGCAGAATTCCTCGACGCCAAAGAAGAAACCCTCGCGAAACTCGCCCGCCTTGATCCCGCAACGGCCGAGCAGGCTCGCGAGCGACTCTATCGCCGGCTGGCCGAGTCCGCCGAGCGTGGCGTCCATCCCCAGACCCTGCCGCAAGTGAGTGATGCGGACGAAACGCGGATTACTGCGTTCCTCGATCTGCTCGCCGCCCGCCGGCCCGGCGCAGACCAGGCCGCGCGGCAGGAGTTAAAGCGTCGTGTGGGAGAGTTGCAAGCAGTCGTCCGGCTGGAGGCGCCCTTCCTGAACCTTGAGAGGACGTTCCCTCCGGGTCGGGTCCAGGTGCGGGAAAATGCTGTCTGGCCCACGGCGAATCCCACTCCCATTCTTCTGACCCTGGCGGCTTGCCGGGGGGAGGTGGTTCTCGAATCGGTTTTCGATCCCTCGTGGGCTTCTGTCTCCCAGGTGGGTTTCGTCCTCGATTACTCTTCCCGAGGGCCGGTTGCCCTCAAACAGTTACAGGGGTATGCCTTTCTCCTGTGCGCTGCGGGACCGGACGAGCGGGCAGCCGCGCTGGCCGGCAACAAGGCGGGGCC
>JBBRIK010000314.1:0-6556 GCA_038221045.1 Gemmatales bacterium | reverse complement strand
TTACCTCCCGCCATGAGTGGCGGATTCGATAAGGCCAACCATGACTCCGCCAGCGACACGCAAACGCATCCTCAGCGGCGTCCAGCCGTCCGGCCGTCTGCACCTCGGCAACTACTTTGGGGCCGTCAAGCAGCACATCGCCTTGCAGGACGAAGGCGAATGTTTCTACTTCATCGCCGACTATCACTCGTTGACCACGATCCGCGACACCGCCGACAAACTGAACGAAGGCGCATCGAAACCAGTCAAACCCGCTGCTCTTCAGACGGAGTACATCCGCGACGTCGCCCTCGACTATCTCGCCCTCGGTCTCGATCCCGACAAGGTCGCCTTCTTCCGCCAGTCCGACGTTCCCGAAGTGACCGAACTCGCCTGGGTCCTTGGCACGGTAACTCAGATGGGCTTGCTCGAACGCGCCGTCTCCTACAAGGACAAGATCGAGAAGGGCATCGAGGCCAGCGTCGGCCTGTTCTACTACCCCGTGCTGATGGCGGCCGACATCCTCATCTATCGCTCGAACGTCGTGCCAGTCGGTCAGGACCAGGTGCAGCACATCGAAATGACGCGCGACATGGCCCAGCGCTTCAACCGCGCCTATGGCGAGGTCTTCCCCCTTCCGGCGCATCGTCTCGACGCCGGCGCCAGGGTGCCGGGCGTCGATGGGAATAAGATGTCGAAGTCGTATGGCAACACCATCGACCTGTTCGCGGAAGGGAACGCGCTCAAGAAGCGCGTGATGAGCATTGTCACTGACGCCAAGACGGTCGAGGACGTGAAGACGCCGGAGACGTGCAACGTCTTCGCGCTCTACAGCCTGTTCGCCAGCCCCGAGGAGAAGTCGGCCCTGGAACAGCGTTATCGCGCCGGCGGCATGGGTTATGGCGACTCGAAGAAGATGCTGCTCGACAAGATCAACGCTCATTTCGAGAGCGCGCGCCAGAAGCGCAAGCAACTCGACGCCGAGCGCGGATACGTCGAGGAAGTGCTGCGCAAGGGCGCGCAGAAGGCGCGCGCCGAGGCGCGGAAGACGATGGAGCTGGTGCGCGTCGCGGTCGGATTGCAGCCGAGTCCGGTGGGGTGAATTGCTCCTGAGGCCCTCATTTCGCATAATAGATTGGGTATCCTCCGGGCGCATCCTCACCCCGTACCCTGGTAGTGACCATGAGTCAGATGGAGATTCGTCCTGGACTTGCGGACGTGCCGGTCGCCGAGTCCGCAGTCAGTTTCATTGACGGCCAGCGCGCCCGGCTCGAGTATCGCGGCATCCCTGCCGAGACTCTGGCCCGCGAAAGCACGTTTGAAGAGACGTGCTGGCTGCTGCTCAAGGGCGATCTGCCGAGCCAGCGCGAGCTGATCGACTTCAAGGACGAATTGATCCGTCATCGGCGACTCAAGGTACGCCTGATCGAAATGATCAAGTGCCTGCCGGAAGCGGGCCATCCCATGGACGCGCTACAGACGGCCGTGTCGGCGATGGGCATGTTCTACCCCTCCCGCGACGTCTCTGACGCATCACAGAACTGGGAAGCGGTCATTCGCCTGATCGCCAAGACGCCGACTGTCGTGGCGGCTTTCCATCGCATCCGCCACGGCGACGAGGCGCTGTTGCCGCGCGACGATTTGTCTCACGCGGCCAACTTCTACTGGATGTTGTTCGAGCGCGAGCCATCGCCGGCCATCGAGCGCGTGCTGGACGCCTGCCTGATCCTGCACGCGGAACATACGATGAACGCCTCGACGTTCAGTGCGCGTGTGACGGCCTCGACGCTGGCCGACCCGTTCTCGGTGATCGCCGCCGCCATCGGTACGCTGACCGGCCCGCTCCACGGCGGCGCGAACGAGGAAGTCCTCGAAATGCTCGACGAGATCGCGACCGTCGAGAACGCCCGTCCCTGGCTGGAGAACGCCAATGCGAAGAAGAAGAAGATCATGGGCATGGGCCATCGCGTCTACAAGGTGAAGGACCCGCGCGCGACGGTGTTGCAGGAGTTAGCCGAGCATGTCTTCAGCGAGACCAGCAGGCCGAAGCGCTACGACATCGCGATGGAAGTGGAGAAGGCGGCCGTCGGCATTCTGGGGCCTAAGGGCATCTATCCCAACGTCGATTTCTATTCCGGCATCGTCTACGATTCGCTGGGCATCGAGCGCGATCTGTTCACGCCGATCTTCGCCATCGCGCGCGTGGCCGGCTGGCTGGCGCACTGGCTGGAGCAACTCAAGAACAATCGCATCTATCGTCCCGAGCAGGTTTTCGTCGGCAAGCACGATGTACCCTATGTGCCGCTGGCGAAGCGTCCCTGAAACTGCCTGCCGAATGCGACTTTGCATGGAAGAATGCAAAGCCGCATTCGGCACGAGGCGTTCAATACTCGGCGAGCATCTGCATCAGCGTCGCCCAAATCTCAGCGGTCTCCACCTGATAGCCGCTCAGACTCGGGTGTAGGTAGTCCGGCATCAGGAGCGCCGGGAGCGTCCCATCGGGCAGAAGGAATCCGCCGCCGATATCGAGAAACCTTACATGGTCGCCATCGTCCAGCGCTGAGATCAGGCGATTGACCTGAGCGAGGCGTGCGCGTATCAGCGTGCCGGGATTCGGGCCGCGCGGCAGGATGCCCAGCAGCAGCACCCGCGAGCGCGGCATCTGCGTCCGCAGTTCGCTGACGATCTTGGTGATTCCCGCCGCCACCGCCTCCGGACTCTGCCCGATACTGAGGTTGTTGGTGCCGATCATGAGCACGACCACGTCTGGGGAGGCGTACGCGACCTGTCCCGTCTCCACCTGCCAGAGGACCTGAGAAGTGGTCAGGCCGGGAATACCCAGGTTGATCGCGTCGAGCGGGGCAAAGTAGCTGTCCCATACGGGCGTGCCGGGTCCCCGCGTCAGCCCATCCGTGATGGAATCACCGAGGAAGAGGACGTTGGCATGTCCCCCGTCCAGAAGGGCCTGGACGTTGCGTGCATCCGCTGCCGCCAGGAAGGCGGCTCCGCCTTCGAGGGTCATAGCCATCGTCGCCTGGGCATCAAGGGCAGGGCTAGCGGTGGGAAGGGCTGGGGGCGCGGGCGGTGCCTTGGCAGCCACACGCGCTTTGACCGGAGCAGGAGCGCGGGCAGCCGCCGTCGCCACATGCTGGGCTTCCACCCGCTCCGCCGTCTTCGGAGTCGCAGGCTTTTTGGGAAGTAGAACGGCCGACAGCCCACTCATGGCCGTGTTCGAGGGCGTCGGGCCGGCTGTCGTACCTCGGTTGATTGCGGTCGAGTTCGTCGAGGCCCCCTCCTCCTCGCCCCTCCGAACAGAGGAAATTCCTTTGAGTCGTTTCTCTCGCGAAGGTGAAGATGCCGGCTCCTCGGGAGTGAGGAAGCCGTCGCCGTTGCGGTCGAGCCTGCGAAGATCCTCTCTAGTCCCGCCGGTCGCCTTCCACTCGGACAGCACCATCGCACCGAACGGGTCCGTGGCCATTTCCTCGAAACGTGCCGGCACCCTGGCTATTCGTCTGGACGGCGGGGTTTGGACGGGCGTTTCCTCGGCCCGGAACTGCGCCACACGAGCTGCGAAATAATGCCGAAATTCTTCGAGATCGATCACCCCATCCTGGTTCGCGTCCCAGCGATTGCGCTCGGTGCGAAGGGCGTTGGTCATCTCTTCATCGCTCAGCAACCCATCGCCGTTCTGATCGAGTTGGAGGAACAAATCCTGGGCGATCCGCGCGACCTGGGGATCGATCGTCTGGGGGCGGGAGCGGTCCGCAACCGCGGCCTCCTCGTTGAGGGCCTGGTAACCGTCCCACGAAGAGTCCGTTCCCACGAGGCGATCGGAGGGCAGTTCGGAATCCACGTCCCTTGCACTGAAGGGAGTGTCCCGTTCGTCAGGGGCTTCGTAGATATGAGGGCCGACGGGTTGTTTGCTCCTCAATGAAAGCAGGGGCAGCGACATCAGCAGTAGAAGTGCGGAGCCAACCAGCCCGAAGAGCATTGCTCGCATGTGGCGAAGCCTCCGGTTTCGAGAAAGACCGTGGTGGATTCGGTGATATCTGTCTCCCAACACCGTCTTATTGTGGAGGCGGTCCGCGCGGCACGCAATCAGAATCCGCTACGCGCTGGCTCAATTTTCTGCTCTGAAGCCCCTGCCGTCTGGAAGGCAGTGACCGATGGAAATGGCTTTCTACGATTATTGTCTTGACTTCTTGCCCCCCCCCCCCACACTGGACTTCAGACACATTTGTCCTGTGAGATCCCAACCATCTCGTTTCACACAGCAGGACAAACCATCTATCAGTGCCACGCACAGAGGATTGTGTGGCCTTTCCTGGTAAGTTGCTCCTCACCAAATCGCGCGTTCTTGCCGCACTGCTCGGCTTTGTATTAGTGGCGGCCGCAGTGTTGAAAGTACACGAATTCGCGACGGGAACAGAGTTCTTGGGGTCTCGCTGGACCCTGCTGGCAGTGATTGAAATCGAACTGCTACTGGGACTGTGGTTGATAGGCGGGATGGCGCCGAAAGGTGCAAGACTTGGGGCGCTGGGTTGTTTCAGTGTCTTCGTGGTTATCAGCGCATGGCACACAATCGAGGGACATGAATCGTGCGGATGTCTGGGGAACGTGCGCCTGAATCCTTGGGTGAGTCTGACTTTCGACCTGGCGGCGGTTACAGCACTATGGTACTGGCGTCCGAATGAAGGGCAGGCTGCCTCGCGCCGGCGACAAGTCCTGTTCGCGACGTTGACGGTCATCCTGGCGAGCGTCGGAGTGATCGCGGTAGTTCGGACAACCGTGTCGGGACTCACAGAGGACGGTAACATCAAGGGGGATGCCCAGGCCGTCCGGTTCAACCCCGAGACATGGATCGGCAAACGGCTTCCGTTGTTGAAGCAGATCGATATAGGGCAGGAGCTTTCGGAAGGGGACTGGACGCTGATTTTGTACCAGCACAATTGCTCCCTCTGCGAGAAAGTACTCTCCGGTCTTGAGGAAGGATCAGAGACGCGAGCGATGGAGGGCGAGCGTCGGCGAGTGGTCCTAATTGAAATGAGCGGCCAGGACAAGAACCGAGTTTCCAGGGTAAGCAATGCCAGCGGGTGGCGCACGGCTCGCCTCGATGGTAGGCGAACATGGCTCGTGACCGTCCCCGCCATCTTGACGCTTCGTGACGGACGGCTGATGGGAATCCGTCGCGGACTGGCAGCAGTGAGCAACCAAGCAGCGGAGCGCTGAAAACAGCATGATGATTCGAGGAACAACCTGGCGTGCCTTACTCTTTGCAGCGCTCGCACTGGCTGGCATTGCGGGTGCCTACTGGGTGACTCAACAGCCGCGGAAAAGAGCCGAGGCTCAGGAAGTTCTGGGAATCGAGTCCTCAACGCTGGACTTTGGAGAGACCTGGGAAAATCCAGCGTTTTCCTGGACGATCCCGGTCCAAAATCGAAGTGCGAAGGACGTGGTGATCGAGAACATCGCCTCATCCTGTGACTGCGTGGGAGTCGATCCGCGCGAGGTTTTGGTTCCGGCATTTCAGAAAGTCGATGTAAAACTCACGGTCTGGCTGACAGTACCGAAAGATCAGTCAACAGAGAATAAGGAGAACCTGGTTGACTTCGAGTTGCCCTTTGTTCCTCAGGTTCGCGGCGCGCCTCCCAGCGAGAAAACCTGGTGGCTGCGCGGCCGTGTGCGCCGGGCTATTAAATGGTCGGAACGGACGCTGGCTTTCGGCGAGTTGACTCGCGGTCAGAAGAAGATAGGACAGCGGTTTCGGGTTGCGGAGTTAGTGCCTCTGGAGAATCTGCATGTGGAATGCAAACCGCCGCTCGCGGAGGTTCATGTCTCTCGCTCCGGCACTGCCGGGAATGGGTTCGACGTCGTGGCCATTCCGAAGCAGAGCATCCCCGCAGGAAAGTTCAAGTTCGATCTGATTGTGCAGCCCATCACACGGGAGGGGGAACGATTGCCTGGGCTTCCGCTTCCGGCGGAGGGCGTGATGATAGAGGACCTTCAGGCGCTCCCTTCCTCCCTGCTGCTGGGGCCTATCGGCGTGGGGAAAGAAGTCGTGGGAAACCTGGCGATTCGCTCCGCAGGTGGGAAGGCGTTCAAGATTGAAAAGTGGGAGACGTCGTCTCCCGATCTTGAGGTTGTCCCTGTCGGGATCGAGGCCGATGGCGGACAGAGGTTTCGCCTCACCCTTCGGATCGCCCGCGCGGGAAATCTGTCTGCGACTGCCTCGTTCCGCGTGCGTGTCAACGGCAGTTCGGAATCCTCGACGATTGTCGTCCCCGTTACGGGTCACGGAATCGGTGACAAGTAAATCGCCCAGAAACGGAACAGGTTGCATCATGATTCACCGCGCGAGAAGATGTCTACTGGCGATGGTTTGTCTTCTTGTATTCCCGTCATTGGGTTGGGGACAGGAAGACAAACAGAAGGACGAGTTGATCAGGAAGATTAGCGCTGTCTGGAAGGCAAGGCGGGAGGCAATTCACTCGCTGAGGGCGACGGCGAAGGTCGAGTCATTTTTTTCGAGAGGCTTCGTCTCGGACAGCAGCAGCCCGATGAACCCCATCCCTGGGAA